>WFMU01000314.1 GCA_015488935.1 Flavobacteriaceae bacterium
ATATTCAACAAGCAGAGAGAAAATATACCAATTTTAATAAGCGAAATGTGATTTTTGACACAAATTTTGCAACAGAATTTCGAATAAATACAACTAAAAATAATTCTTTAACTATTGGATATCAATATTCATTTAAAGATGTTGCTTATGCATTTGTAAATACTGCCGATTTAAAACTTATATTAGATTATGACCAAAGAGAGATTAGTACACATGCATTATTTGGAAATTATTCGTATAAAAACACAAAAATAGCCAACATTGAAGCTGGTGTTAGAATAAACTATTACAAAGAATTGGATGCTCTTAGATTAGAACCAAGAATTATAGTTTATAAAAATATTACAGATAATTTTAAAATGCAAATAACAGGCGAAATAAAAAATCAAGTTATAAGTCAAATAGACGAAACAATATTAAGTAATTTATCTTTAGAAAACAGATTGTGGAAATTGGCAGATAATAAAACATTTCCTATAATTAATAGTAATCAAGTTTCTGTTGGATTGTTGTATCACAAACAGGGTTGGAGCTTAGATTTGGATTATTACAATAAAAATATAGATGGAATTACAGCCTTGTCCTTAGGTTTTTTAAATCCAGATGGGAAAACATTTCGTATTGGAAACCAAAAAATAAATGGTATTGATTTTTATCTTAAAAAAGGTTTTAAAAATTTTAAAACTTGGGTTAGTTATTCTTTTACGAATGTAAAAAATAAATTTACCAACTTAAATCATAACGATTATTTTACGGCAAATACAAGCATTACACATGCAATATCTACTTCAGTAACCTACAAACTTAAAAAATTAGAAATAGCTTTAGGTTGGAAATGGCGAACAGGAAAACCTTATACAAAATCTATTGTTACTGATAATCAAATTACTTTTGAAGGTATAAACACAGAGCGTTTACAAAACTACCATCGTTTAGATTTTTCATCAACCTATCAGTTTAAATTTTCTAAAAAAAATAAATTAAGAGGAAAAATTGGACTTTCTATTCGCAATGTTTATAACCAAAAAAATCATTTAAGTAGAGAATATACAGGTTTTAATAATCTAAAAGATCCAATAGAAATATCTGATAAATTTTCACTTGGTTTTACACCTAACTTTTTATTTAAGATAAATTGGTAAGTATGCAAAAAAAGAAAAGCCTAAATATACATTTAGACTTTTCGGGTTTTATAAAACTAGATTTTTTTAGTTTTTTGGAGCACAAGCAAAGATATCAGCTGTTGTATATCCATCACATTCTGCTTCACATATATTAATGTATTCAATTACATTACCATTTTGGTCTAGAACGCAAACTGGATCTTGTGTTGTTGGGCAATTGCAATTGTTAATGCCATTACAAGCGTCTATAATTGCATTTAAACTAGCTAAATCAGTAACTGTTTGCACAGATTGGTCTGCTGTTAAAGTAATACTAATTGGAAAAACATAATCAAAATTTCCATTGGTTGAATACATTGTATTATCCCATTCATTTTGTGAATTTATTTCAATAGTATTTCCTTGATTATCTGTAATACTTACAGGAAAATTATGCGTAAAACAATCGTTACTACTTCCATCACAATTTACAAAATCATCTTTTACAAATCCATAACATTCTGCATAACATGAATTTTGAAATTCAAAAATATATGTGTTATTGTCATCATCATCATCATCATCATCATCGTCATTATCACTACTATCATCGTCATCATCATCATCATCATCGTCACCACCATTACAAGTAATTTCAACACAAACAGGGTTGTAATTGTCATTACACATACAATTATCACAATCGTCATCATCATCGTCATCGTCATCATCGTCGTCATCGTCATCATCGTCGTCATCGTCATTACTAGATCTGTACATTGTTGAAAAATCTACTTCATTTTCAATGGTAATAACATTTATAGTTCGTGTATTTTTGTCAAAAACTTCAACATCAAATGGAAAATTAATTCCATCAATATATAAAAGGTCAGTAGTAGAAACCAATGTATTTACTAATTCGTTAAAATTATTAAACGTTGTAGCTTTTCCAGAGTTTAATGTTAAAGTTACAGGGTATCTAAAATCAAAACCATAGTCAAATAAGATATTTTTTGTTTTGTTATTCGTGGTTTTAAGCGATTTATCAAGATTAAAATGTTTTTTTAATCTTTTCATTGCAATTTCTGCAGTTTTGCTTTTGGTGTATGTATCATCCGAATATTTTTCGTCTGTACATGATAGTAATGCCAACATGACCATAGCCATGCTCAAAAAAACACGTATTAGTTTTAAAGATTTCATATTATTGTGGGTTTGGGGGTTAGTAATAAGATATCAAATATAAATAAAAAACAAATTTAATTAAAAATATATATATATGTAATGTTTTAATAAAAAAATTGCAATTTTTATAATAAGCAAAACTGTTTTGGGTAAAGCTATTTTGTAAAAACAGCTCTACCTACAATAATCTTTTGTTATTTCTTGTTGAACTTCTCTGATTAGTATTGACCGTTTTTATTAATTCACAACGCAACTATCTTACGTCTTGCATCTTATCTCTAAAGCAAAGCGGTCATTTATCTTTAATATTATTTTTTTAATTTGCTAACTGTGAATGGATCTATTTTCAACTGCCATACAAGCTTCTTTTATAGCTTCTGTAAAAGTTGGGTGTGCATGTGAAGTACGAGCAATATCCTCACTAGAAGCTCTAAATTCCATGGCAACTACTGCTGCAGCAATCATATCTGCTGCACGAGCACCAATCATGTGTACACCTAAAATTTCATCAGTTTTAGCATCGGCAATTACTTTTACTTGTCCTTCCAAATCCATACTTGCTCTTGCTCTTCCTAAGGCACGGATTGGAAAACTTCCAACTTTATAAGCAACACCAGCTTCTTTTAATTCTTGTTCTGTTTTCCCTACAGCAGCAACTTCAGGCCATGTGTAAACAACACCTGGAATTAAATTATAATCGATATGTGGTTTTTGACCAACGATGGTTTCTGCAACTAATTCTCCTTCTTCACTTGCTTTATGTGCAAGCATAGCACCTTTTACTACATCGCCAATAGCATAAATATTCGGAATGTTTGTTTGTAATTGACTATTGGTTTCTATTTGTCCTCTTTCGGTCATTTTTACACCTGCTTTATCTAAAGCCAAGCCATCTGTATATGGTCTTCTTCCAACAGAAACTAAACAGTAATCTCCTTTAAATTCTACCATTTCTCCTTTTTTGTTTTCGGCAGTAATTAGTACTTCTTTTGCAGTTCCTTTTACAGAAGTTACTTTATGTGAAGTATAAAATTTAATTTTTTGTTTTTTTAGTGATTTTTGTAATTCTTTAGAAAGCATGGTATCCATTGTTGGTACAATAGTTGGCATGTATTCGATTATAGAAACTTCGCTTCCTAAGCGTTTATATACAGAACCTAATTCTAGGCCAATAACACCACCACCAATCACAATTAAATGTTTTGGTATTTCTTTTAAACTCAATGCTTCTGTGGAAGTAATGACGCGTTTTTTATCAATTTTTATAAATGGCAGTGTACTTGGTTTAGAACCTGTAGCAATAATGGTATTTGTAGCTTCTATTGTAGTTACTTTTCCTTTTGCATCGGTAATATTTATGTGCGTAGTATCTTTAAAACTACCAACTCCTGTAAATACATCGATTTTATTTTTGTTCATTAAAAACGTAATACCGTCACATGTTTGTGAAACTACTTCGTTTTTTCGGTCTATCATTTGCTTAAAATCAACCGATAATTTTCCTGTTTTTATGCCGTGCTTTTCAAAATTATGAATGGCATCGTGGTAGTGATGCGAAGAGTCTAATAAAGCTTTTGAAGGAATACAACCAACATTTAAGCAAGTTCCTCCTAAAGTATTGTACTTTTCGATAATTGCAGTTTTTAATCCTAATTGTGCACATCGTATTGCAGCAACATATCCTCCAGGTCCAGAACCGATAACGGTAACATCGTATTTACTCATAATTTTATTTTTATTTTGGACCGCAAAGTTACATAAAATTATGATTAAATAATTGAAGTAGATTTACTAATTGAACTTACGATTTAACATTTTAATAACAAATTACAACATGCTAAAAGTAATTTTATAACGTTTTTTTATAATGAAACTATCCTTATACACACTATTATTCCTTTTTTTAAGTTGTAATACGGATGCTACTATTAAAAAAAAGACTTCCAATTATAGAAAGCAATTCACTAAAATTAAAAAATTTGCGAAACAACACAATTACAATCAAAATGTTGCTTTTATGATTGATTATTCGTTGCATAGTGGTTTGTCTCGTTTTTTTGTAGTGGATTTAAAGCATAACAAAATTTTAGATAAAGGTTTGGTTTGTCATGGTGATTGTAAAGGTAAAAATACCAATGCAAAAGCCAAGCATTTTAGCAATACAAAAGATAGTAATTGTACTTCTTTAGGCTTTGCTTTGGTAGAAGAAAGAGCAGCTAGTAAATGGGGAAAGAAATTCAAATATTGGCTAAAAGGCTTGGAAACTACAAATAATAATATGCGAGATAGAGTAGTGGTACTTCATGCTTGGTCTGGTGTGCCAAATATACAAACCTATCCAATTCCTTTAGGTACAAGTTGGGGCTGTCCAACAGTTTCCATTTCTTTTTTAGATAAACTAGATGGTGTTCTTAAAAAGGAAAAGCGCGTTTTACTTTACTCTTTTAACTAAGTACAGATTGTACAAACGCTTTTATACTTTCTTTTAAATTGTCATTTTTTGTAATTGCTTTGATAAAGGCACTACCAATAATAGCACCATCAGCATGTTTACAAGCCGTATTAAATGTTTTTTTATTAGATATTCCGAATCCTATTAATTTTGGATTTTTAAGTTCTAATTTGTTAATACGTTCAAAATAATCCAATTGATTTTGTTGGATATCACTTTTAGAACCTGTTATTGCAAAAGAAGAGACTACGTATAAAAAACCAGAACTTTCGTTGTCAATTAATCGTATTCTATCGTCTGTAGTTTGTGGCGTGATTAAGAAAATAAAATCTAAATCTAAATCTTGAAGTGTTTGCTTGTATTTTTTTTGGTATATGGCTAATGGTAAATCTGGAATGATAAATCCATCGACACCAACTGTTTTTGCTTTTTCAAAAAAGGCAATATCTCCATATTGTAAAATTTGATTGTAATAACCCATCATTACTATTGGAATGTTTACTGTTTTTCTTATTTCTTCTATTTGTTTAAAAATTAGTGCCAAAGTTATTCCGTTTTTAATGGCTACCTCACTACTGTGTTGTATGGTTGGTCCATCTGCAAGTGGATCGGAAAAAGGCATTCCGATTTCAATCATGCTAACGCCATTTTTTACTAATTCTTGTACAATAGGTATAGTGTCATTTAATTTTGGAAATCCAGCAGTTACGTATATATTTAATATGTTTTTTTTTGTTTTGAATAATTCTTCTATACGTTTCATTTTTTTGTTTTTATGCGTCTGTATTTGTTCTCTTAAAGTTTCAGTCTTTTAGCCAGGGCTTTCCTTTAGTCAGGGTTTCACTTGGAGTGAAGTCCTGACTTTTTATATGTTTTATAACTTATTATAAATAAAAGATTTATCTTCTACAAAACATCTGTGTTACCTGTAAAGTTACCATATTTAAGCCTATATATAAACTTTTACTTACCTATATCTAAACC
>WFMU01000315.1 GCA_015488935.1 Flavobacteriaceae bacterium
CATTTGCTGCGTATTTACAAAAAAAAATGAATGCAGGAATTAAGCAGTTGGTATTTGTAATTGGTGGTCCTTACGGATTTTCAGAAGCAGTTTATAACAAGGCTAAAGCAAAAATATCCTTATCAAAAATGACATTTTCACACCAAATGGTACGTTTATTTATGGTAGAGCAGATTTATAGAGGATTTACCATCATAAAAAATGAACCATATCACCATGAGTAAATAAAATTACGAATTTCCAATTCTAATAATATCCGCAAAAATTCCAGAAGCAGTTACATCTGCACCAGCACCAGCACCTTTAATAATTAAAGGCTGATTTACATACCTATTGGTATAAAATAACACAATATTATCCGAACCATCTAAATTGTAAAAAGGATGCGAAACAGGAATTTCTTGTAAGCCAACTTTTGCTTTTCCATCTTTAAAAGAAGCTACATATTTTAGTCGGCATTTATTTTTTGTTGCACTTTTTACAAGTTTTTCAAAATGTTTGGCTTCTTCTTTTAAAGTTTTCATAAAGTCCGAAATAGTCTTTGCTTCTAAGGCTGATTTTGGTAAAAAAGTTTCGTTATCAATATCAGCCAATTCAAATTCTTTACCGCTTTCGCGAGTGAGAATTAAAATTTTACGCATCACATCTACACCACTTAAATCAATTCTTGGGTCAGGTTCTGTATAGCCTTCAATACCAGCTTGTTTTACAACATTATAAAAAGAATTTTTTTCAGAATCGGTATTAAAATGATTAAAAATATAGTTTAAACTACCAGAAAGAACTGCTTGTATTTCATTAATTTGATCGCCAGAAGCAATTAAATTTTTAAGTGTATCAATAATCGGTAAACCAGCACCAACATTAGTTTCGTATAAAAAAGGTGCTTGGTATTTTTTTGAGAGGTATTTTAAATTTTGATAATTTTCGTAATCCGAAGAACAAGCAATTTTATTACAAGTTACTACAGAAATGCTTTCCGATAAGTAGTTCGAGTAATACGTTGTAATTTCTTCATTAGCAGTGTTATCTACAAAAATACTGTTGCGTAAGTTTAAAAATTTTACGTTATCAAAAAATAATGAAAAATCAGCAGCTTCACCAGTATTAATCTCGGATTGCCAATTGGATAAATCTATTGCATTTTCATTAAAAATCATTTTTTTAGAATTAGAAATTGCAATAACTCGTAAATCAATATGCAAATTTTTGCGTAAAAAAGTCTGTTGTAGTTTAATTTGCTCTAATAATTTAGCACCAACATTGCCGATACCAACCACAAATAAATTAAGTTGCTTTATCTGATTTTCAAAAAAGGCAGCATGTAACGAATTCAATGCTTTTTTAACATCTTTGGTAGCAATAACTACCGAAATATTTTTTTCGGAAGCACCTTGTGCAATGGCACGAACATTTACATTATTATAACCTAAAGCACTAAATAATTTGCCACTAATTCCTTGATGTGATTTCATTTGGTCGCCAACAACAGCAATAATAGATACATTAGTTTCTACTTGTAACGGTACTACTTTTTTTGTAATAATTTCGTATTCAAAAGCTTGATTAACTATTTGAACAGCCAAATTTACATCTTTACTAGCAATTCCAATACAAATAGAATGTTCAGAAGATGCTTGTGTAATTAATTTTACATTTATTTTCTCGAAATACAATGCTTCAAATAAGCGCTTTGAAAAACCAGGAATACCAATCATACCATTACCTTCTAAAGTAATTAATGCAATATCTTCGATATGGCTAATACCTGTAACTGGTGATTTTTGTAGCTTAACTTTATTGCAAATTAATGTACCTTTTTCGTTTGGTAAAAACGAATTTTTAATTAAAATAGGAATGCTTTTATCTAAAACAGGAATTATTGTTGGTGGATAAATCACTTTTGCACCAAAATGAGACAGTTCCATTGCTTCTTGATACGTAATATTTTCAATAGGAAACGCTGTTTTTACAATTTTAGGATTTGCGGTAAACATACCACTAACATCCGTCCATATTTCTAATTTGGCAACATTTAAAGCAGCAGCCATAATAGAAGCTGTAAAATCAGAGCCACCACGTCCGAGTGTTGTAGTTTCTCCTTGTTTATTTTTGGCAATAAAGCCACCAAGTATTGTAATTGGAGCTTTAGAGGTACTAAAATATTTTTTAATATTGCTATTTGTTACTTCAAAATCAACCGTTGCATTTGTGTATTTTGAGCTAGTAATAATTAATTCTCTAGTATCTTTATGAGCTGCTTTTAAAACTTTTGCTAAAATATAGGAAGATAATTTTTCGCCAACACTAACAATTTCGGCTTCTACTTTTTGCGGAATGCTTTTTGTAAGATAAATGCCTCTGCACAATTCAGAAACAACATTCATTTCTTTTTCGATAAAAGTTTCCATTTCTAAAACGCTACCAATTTTAAAATCAGCCAATCTATCGATATGAATATACTTAATTTCGTCTAGTGTAATTTTATAACGTTCGTTAGTATTTTTAGCTTCTTGCATGGCAAGTAATAAGCTGTTTGTAATGGTTGCAAAAGCAGAAACAATAACAATAGTATTATCCGTTTTTGCAGCATTTAAAACGATTTGCATTACATTTTTCATACTTTCTGAAGTACCAACAGAAGTTCCGCCAAATTTTAAGACTTGCATATTTGTTAATTTTAATACAAATAAACTGAATTTTATTTACATTTGGAAAATTAAGTACACCAATGTATAAATTAAACTTACCAACATATCCGTTTCGAATAATAAAGAAAGATAACAAACATTATATTTTTGATAGTATTCGTAAAAAAAATATCTTTTTAACACCAGAAGAATGGGTACGACAGCATTTTGTGCAATATCTAATACAAGAAAAAAAATATGCTAAAGGATTAATTGCCGTAGAAAAAGAAATAAAGGTAAATAATCTAAAGAAGCGATTTGATATTTTGGTTTTTAATTCTAAAGGAGCACACGAGATAATTGTAGAATGTAAATCGCCAAAAGTAAAAATAACACAAGCAACTTTTGACCAGATAGCACGGTATAACCTACAATTAAAAGCCAATTACCTTATTGTAACCAATGGTTTAGAGCATTATTATTGTAAAATGGATTTTAAAAATCAAGCCTATGTTTTTTTGGAGGAATGTCCAGAGTTTAAAAAGTAAAATGTTGTATTTTGTATAACTATTTCTAAAAAGATACCTTAGCGAAGAATTAGCTTTTAATAAAAAAAACTTTATTAAAGCCGTATTGATGGCATTTGTTTATGCCATTGTATTCTACTTGTTTTTATATTTTTTACGAGAAGGAACAAAGTATATTTTTAATTCAAAATTTGGTAACGGTCAAATATTGGTCAATAGTAAACAAGAAACAAACTATTATAATTTTATTAGCGCTTTATTGGCTTCTATTTTCGGATTAGCACAACTTATCAGATTCTTATTTTACAAAGCACATCCGTTTAAAAATAGATTTAGAAATTATCGAAAATTTGAAATTTTAAATAATGTAAACTTATTACCATTACTCTTTCTATATATCTGTATAAAAG
>WFMU01000316.1 GCA_015488935.1 Flavobacteriaceae bacterium
GATTTAAAACATATTACGATTAATTGTTTATTTAATTAATTATCGTACCTTTGCGGCGAAATTTAAAAGCAACTAACAACGCCTATAAATTTTAAAACGATAAAAATGGAAACAAAAAAAAAGTATCAATTAATATTATTTTTCTTATTTATAATAAGTGGAATAGCTATATTAAGTACTACTAGAGAAATAAAAGTAAATATTGCAGATAAAAATGCCGTTGCTACTGTTTATACACTTCAAGAAACAAAAAATCAAATTAATATTCCGTATTTAGGTAAATCTTTTATTGGCTTTAAAGAAGCCTTAGGTTTTAAAGAATCTAGAGGAAACTACAATTGTGTAAACTCTTTAGGATATTTAGGTAAATACCAATTTGGTAAATCTACCTTAAAACGATTTAAAATTTACAATACCAAAGGTTTTTTAAAAGATTCGGAATTGCAAGAAGATGTATTTGTTGCCTTATGCTCTGTTAATAAATGGATTTTAAGAAAAGATATTAAACGAAAAGTTGGTAAAAAAATTAATGGTATATTAATTACAGAATCTGGTATTCTTGCAGCTTCTCATTTGGCAGGAGCAGGTAATGTTAAAAAATACCTTCGCAGTAATGGTAGCGTTAATTTTAAAGATGCTTTTGGTAGTAATATTGAACATTATCTAAAGAAATTTGCTGGTTATAACACATCGTTTATTCCTGCAAATAAAAAACCTACAATATAATTAATAAAACTTGTGAATAATAAAAATGGCAGGTCTTTTATGCAAATTAGGCTTTGCTGTTTTTTTCCAATTTTTAACTTCTAGTGTTCTTATATATTCATCGGAAAGGGTTATATCGGCAGCAACACATAATTTGGTTGATGGCGAAAGTGTTTGTAATAAATCTGCAAACATTTTATCGTTTCTATAAGGTGTTTCGATAAATATTTGGGATTGTTTCTTATCTTTTGATAATTTTTCTAAAAATTTTATACTTGCCTTCCTTTCTTTTACGTCAATTGGTAAATAACCATTAAAAGCAAAATTTTGTCCATTAAAACCAGAACTCATCATTGCCATAAGTATGGACGATGGTCCAACCAAAGGCACAACACTAATATTTTTTTGGTGTGCTAAATCTACAATAGTTGCACCTGGATCTGCAATTGCAGGTACTCCAGCTTCAGATAATAAACCAATATTAAAACCAGTATTACAAACATTCAAATAACTTTGCGTATCTATTTCTTCGGTACGTTTGTTTAATAAATAAATGACCAATTCGGATTGCTTTTTTTCTGGTGCAATTTTTTTTATAAAACGTCTTGCCGATTTTTCATTCTCTACAATAAAATGTGTGGTTTTTTCTATTATTTGTTTAACCGATATTGGCAATACTTCTAAAGGATTATTATCTCCTAATGTGGTTGGTATCAAATACAATTTACCTTTACCCATGTTTTTACAATTTAGAAGCAATTACATCACAAGCCATATCTAAAATTTTATAAACATCTACAAAGCCTTTATCGCCTCCATAATATGGATCTGGAACCTCTCTATCTCTTTCTGGAAATGCTTCATTTAGAATTAACTTTACCTTTTTTTTATCTTCGTTATTTCTTGCTAGTCGTAAAACATCGCTATAATTGGATTTATCCATCACATAAATTGTATCAAAATCATCAAAATCTTTTACAATAAATTTTCTACTTTGTTGTGTGCTAATATCAATTCCATTTTCTTTGGCTATAGCAATTGCTCTTTCATCTGGGTTCTCGTTAAAGTGATAATCTGATGTTCCTGCAGAAGCTACAAAAACGGCTTCTGAATTTATTTTAGATTTTAAAATTCCCTCTGCTAAAGAAGATCGACATATATTGCCCAAACAAACCATTAAAATTCTTTGCATAGCCATTTCTATATTAAATATTTATTTTCTCTTGTGAAATTAGATATTTCGCAATAAAATCAAATTGGTATTTAAAGAGTTAATTTTTTAGTTAAATCTTCTACATAAACACGAAATTGCCTGTCTGTTTCCGAAAGATTATTTACTGTTTTACATGCATGTAATACCGTTGCATGATCTCTACTACCTATTTGAGAGCCAATACTTGCAAGTGACGCTTTGGTTAAACGTTTTGCAAAATACATTGCTAACTGTCTTGCTTGTACAATATGGCGTTTTCTTGTTTTTGATTGTAGTGTGGTTACATCCATTTCGAAGTATTTAGATACGACTTTTTGGATATAGTCTATGGATACTTCTTTTTTAGTATTTTTAACAAATTTATCTACAATTACTTTGGCTAGTGCTAAGGTATATTCTTTTTTATTGAAAGATGCTTGTGCTATCATGGATATAAGTACACCTTCTAATTCTCTCACGTTTGTTTTTATATTTTTAGCAATATACTCTACAATTTCTTCTGGCATTACTACGCCATCTCTGTATAGTTTATTTTCTAAAATAGACATTCGTGTTTCAAAGTCTGGTGATTGCAATTCGGCAGAAAGTCCCCATTTAAAGCGAGACAATAATCGCTGTTCCATTTCTTGCATATCAACAGGTGCCTTATCAGACGTTAAAATAACTTGTTTTCCATTTTGATGCAGATGGTTGAATATATGGAAGAAAACATCTTGTGTTCCTTTTTTACCTGATAAAAACTGTACGTCATCTACAATTAAGACATCTATCATTTGATAAAAATGAATAAAATCATTTCGTGTATTTCCTTTTACAGAATCTATGTATTGCTGTATAAACATTTCTGCAGATATGTACAATACTGTTTTATCTGGATATTTATCTTTTATATCTACACCAATGGCATGAGCGAGGTGTGTTTTTCCTAAACCTACGCCTCCATAAATTAATAATGGATTAAAAGAGGTTCCTCCTGGTTTATTAGCAACTGCAATTCCAGCAGAACGTGCCAAACGGTTTGAATCTCCTTCGATAAAATTATCAAAATTATAGTTTGGATTTAATTGGGATTCTATTTTTACTTTTTGAATTCCCGGAATAATAAAAGGATTTCTTAACTCTCTTTTATCAATTTCTAACGGAACGGTAATTCCTTGTGAATTTAATGGTTTTCTATTAGAACTTGGAAACTTTACAGTATGTGGTTTTTTACTACTGTAAGCATTTTCCATTTTAACATCATATATCAACTTGGCATCGCTTCCTAATTCTTTGGTTAATGCCATTCGTAATATTTTAATATAATGTTCTTCTAACCATTCATAAAAAAATTTACTTGGCACTTGAATTGTTAGTGCACTAGCTGACAGCTTAACAGGAACAATGGGTTCAAACCATGTTTTGTAAGCTTGCGGTTTAATATTATCTTTAATAAAAGATAAACATTTGCTCCATACTGAGTCCGCATTTTTGGTCATTCTTGGGTCTAATTAATTGGTTAAGGGGTATTCTTTCTCTGTAAAAATATTTATTGTTTTTAACGCTACAAAAATGTAAATAAAATCTCTTATAAAAAAATATTTTTACTATTGTTTTTTAATTATTTTTTTCGTATTAAATCAATGTTATTTTTCAAATTATTGAAAATC
>WFMU01000317.1 GCA_015488935.1 Flavobacteriaceae bacterium
ATATTTCAAACTTTTTTAATTTTTAATAAATTATTGTGAATTCTCAATACTTCTTTTTTTGTTTCTTTTAAATCTATATTATGTATTACAAAATCCGATTTTGCTATTTTTTTAGCATCACTCCATTGGTTTTGCATACGCTCTAATACTTTTTGTTTGGTAGTACTGTCTCTTTCTATTACTCGTTTTATTTTTTCTTCTTGTGGAGCGGTTACCGTAATTACGTAATCACATAAAACATTCGTTCCATTTTCAAATAAAATGGCGTTTTCTTGCAAAACATAATTGCTCGTAGCATTTCTAGATTGTTGTTTTACCCATCGTTTAAAATGTTGATTTACTTTTGGATGTACAACAGCGTTTACATAACTTAAATTTTCTTTATTTGTAAAAATCAAACTCGCCAAATAAGCTTTGTTTAGTGTATTATCTTTAAAAACTTCTGCTCCAAATTTTTGGATTAACTTTCTACGAATTATCTTTGAACTTTGCATTAATCTTTTTGCTGCATCATCTGTATAATATACAGGAACATTTAACGCTTGAAATAATTTTGCAACGGTAGATTTTCCACTACCAATTCCTCCTGTTAAGCCTACAACTAGCATTACTTTTTAATTAAAAATTCAATTGTTTTTGGTGTTATTTTTATATCTGATACCATATTAGATTGTTTTATTAGTATTGGAAACAAATAATTTAGTCCTTCGCTTTGTGTTTTTTTAAAATCGCAAACTACTTTAAAATCGGATGCTTGTATTTTATTAAAATTATCGAGACTTACCTTATAGGTTATTTTAACTTTTTTGGATAGCGTGGTAATATTAAATCCATTTGGTATGTTTTTAATTTCAAAATCAACATATAGACTGCCTTCAGTATATTTTTCTACATCACCTTTAATTACTACATCTGTTTTAGAAAAATGGACTTTATTTAATGTTTTTGGTATATCTAATGCTACTGTTTTTTTAAAACTTTTCGAAACATTTTTTAAAGTTACCAATACTGTTTTTACTTCATCCAGTAAACCGAGTTGTTTTTCTGGACCTGTTACGGTTATTATTTCTGGAGTAGTTTTCACTCCTCCTAACAAATTATATCCTTCTTTTAAATCTATTTTTACCGCTGGAATAACTTTAATTTTTTTTGATTTCAGTTTACCAAAATCAAAAAAAATGGTATCTGGTTTTATTTGTATGATGGTTTCTTCGGAGCTAAGTTGTGTTTGAAATTCAGATAAATGATTATTTGTTATAAAATAAAACTTTTGCCGCTTTCGCTGAACATTTTTTAAATCTATTTTTAAGGTTGATGAATGTAGATTATGTCCTAATAATTTAAACCCAGATGCTTTTAATACAACTTGTAAAATAGCATTTGGCTTGTTTTGTAAAATTTTGTTTTTTGTTAAATTTACATACTTTGCTTTAAATGTTACGGTATGTATATACTCTTTAGATAACTTTGATAAAGTCCAAAATAAAATAGATAACAATAGAAATATAAAAAATACATGCAATTTTTTATTTTTTCTTTTAGTATTGTTATTATTATTTTTCAAAACTTTCTATTTTTATTGGTTGCTAAGGTATTAAATTTAACCCAAATTATACCATATTCTTTCCATTCTGTTACAGAATTTGGTATTAAACAAAAAAAAAGTTCTAAAAATTTAGAACTTTTTTTTCCTTATTTCGATTAATAATTCACCTAACCTAAACATAAATGAATTATTAATCGAATTTAAGATTCGTATTGTAAAAAATATTTTTACTTATTAGTTACTGTTTTTTTGAACTTTTTACTCATTTCCATAGAAATTGCTGAACGTTCAAATTTAATTCTTCCAGCACTAGTTTCAACAATTACTGTATTATCGCTATCTATAAAATCTATAATTTTACCATGAATACCGCTAGTCATTACTACCTTATCTCCTTTTTTAATAGAAGTTTGAAATAGTTTTTCATTCTTTTGACGTTTCATTTGCGGACGTATCATAAAAAAATACATAATTGCGAACATTGCCAAAAGGTAAAGCATTGTTGTACTTCCCCCTGCTGCTTGTAAAAATATCATTAGGCTCATAAAAATTATTTAGCTTTTACTGCTTGTTTAGCTTGTTTTGCTCTTTCTGCTGCTTGTTTTGCTCTTGCTTCTGCTCTTTTTGCTGCTCTTTCTGCTCTTATTTTTTCTTGCTCAGGGTCTGGCGTTACTTGTGCTTTAATTCTTACCGTTTCTCTACCTTTGTTTGTATTACAAGTAACGGTAACCGTTTTTTGTTGCGCATTTGGTTTTCCTTTAGAGTTAAATTTTACAGTAAATTCTCCTGTTTCTCCTGGCATTATTGGTTGTCTTGGCCAATCAGAAGGTACTGTACATCCACAACTTCCTTTAATTCTTGTAATCAGTAATTCCGATTTTCCTGTATTTTTAAACTTAAATTTAGTTTCTGCAATATCCCCTTCTTTAATCACTCCCCAATCGTGTACCGTTTCGTTAAACTCCATTACTGGTGCATCAACTCTATTAGCAACATCTCTGGTTTTTGCTTTTTCTAAATTTGCTTTTTTGATTTTTGCAGTTGCATCTTCTTTACAAGAAACAAATGCAATAGCTATTACAGCTATAATTAATGTTATTTTTCTCATTTTATAAAATTTTATAATTAGTATTTGTTTTAGACCTCAAAAGTAAAAAAATATTTTATACTTTAGAGTAATCCTCTACCTATTTTATTGATTTTACCACTTTTTTGGTATTCTTTTTCTATTTTATCTAAAACACCGTTAATAAAAAAGCTACTTTTATCCGAAGAATAATCTTTTGCAATCTCTAAATATTCGTTAATTGTTACTTTTGTTGGTATAGATGGAAAGTGTAAAAATTCACATATTGCCATTTTCATTAAAATCAAATCCATTTCGGCAATACGGTCGTAATCCCAATTTGGTGTTTTTTCATCTATTTCGTTATCATATTCGCTATGATGCAATACTACTTTTTCAAATAATTCTTTTACAAAAGCTCTATCATCTTCATCTTTATACAAATCACCCAAGACCAAATTATCTGTTAATTTTGTAAAGGTTCTAACTACAGCTGTATTTACAAATGGTAAATCATCAATCCATCCAATATATTGGTCTTCATAATAATCGAATAATTTATCATTTGGTGCTACAATTTCTTTAAATACATCAATTACAAAGCTTTTATCATCTTCGAAACTTGGTGTTTTAATTTTATTATACACGTCAAATAAATTACTTTCTTTTATTTTCTCGTAAATAACTTGTAAATATTCTGTAGCATCTTTCCAATTATCAATTTTGTATGCTGCTATTTTTTCAGACAAAGAGGTACTTTCTGCTATTACTTTTAAAAATTTATTCTGTTCAAAATTTTCTTTAGCTTGTTTATTTTCTATTGTAGATACTCGATTCTTTTTTGCTATTGCTAATCTTTTTTTTGCTAAACTTTGCACTTC
>WFMU01000318.1 GCA_015488935.1 Flavobacteriaceae bacterium
GCATTTCATTTGATAACTAAATTCAAATTGATAAAATATGTCGTAGCTTTAGTTTTATTAATTTTAATTTTTGTACTTCCAATACTAATGATTGATGGAATGGCAAGTTTTATAAGTGCATTTATTCCCTATTTTAATGGCGAAAAATATACCGAAATTGGCGTGAGCTTTTTGGCAAGTATTTCGGGTTTTTTCTTGCTAATTTTTCTGACACCAATTTTTTCTATAGTTTCCGAAGAAGTCCATAATAAACTAACTGGAAAAAAAAATCCATTTTCAATAAAACAACTTGTACAAAATATACTACGAGGAATAAAAATTACTGGTAGAAATCTATTGTATGAATATGTTGCCATAGTATTTGTAATTGTAGGTTTAAACTTTTTTTCAGAAAATTGGCTGTTCTCGGTACTAAGCAGATTATTAATTTTTATGATAACATCGTACTTTTATGGATTTTCAATAATGGATTATGCATTAGAAAACAAACAATTAAATTATAAAGAATCCATTAAATATGTAAGAACACATGCAGGATATGCCATAGGATTAGGTGCAGTATATTATTTTGTAATTAGTGTAAACAATATTGAACTATTTCAAAATATTTTTGGAAGATTAAATACCTATTGGTCATCATTTGCAGAAGCAATAATTGCATTTATAGGTGTAATAGCTGCAAATATTGTGTTAAATAACCAAAAGAAGATTAAAAAAACGATATAATAACCCTACATTTGTTATTAATTATAGAATACCAATAACAAACAATTGGAAGTTTCTAAAATTAAAATGTACATTTGTAAAAATAGAACTAGTTATGTTTGGAAATGCCTTTAAATCGAGAGCAAATTATGTGTTTGATTACAAACCAAGATATTACGATGCTCGTAAAGAACGTTTAGAAAAATTAAAAAAGAAATACCAAGAAGGAGGAACTAGCGAAGATGAATTTAAAATATCCCTAACAAAAGATAATTTAAAAACAGAATGGAACAGAAATAAACATTTGGCACACGATAAAAAAGCAAATCTGCGCTTGGCACTAATCATAGCAATACTTGTAGGAATTTTTGCCTATTTTTTAGAACTGCATAAACTATTTTAATGGCAGATATTATTCAACTATTACCAGACCATGTAGCCAATCAAATAGCCGCAGGAGAAGTGGTGCAAAGACCAGCTTCTGTAGTAAAAGAATTGTTAGAAAATGCTATCGATGCCAAAGCAACACAAATAAAATTACTTATAAAAGATGCAGGAAAATCACTAATACAAGTTATTGATAACGGTATTGGAATGAGTCAAACAGACGCAAGACTGTCGTTTGAAAGACATGCTACATCTAAAATAAAATCGGCAAATGATATCTATAACCTACACACTAAAGGATTTCGTGGAGAAGCATTAGCATCTATTGCAGCAATTGCACAAGTCGAATTAAAAACCAAACAAAAAAGAGACGAAACAGGCTGCATAATAAAAATAGAAGGAAGTAAAATTATTACGCAAGAAGTAATTGCAACACCAACAGGAACAAGTATCTCTGTAAAAAATTTATTTTTTAACATACCAGCACGACGAAATTTTTTAAAATCTAATGCTGTAGAAACAAGACATATTATTAATGAGTTTCAAAGAGTAGCATTAGCACATCCAAATATTGCATTCTCATTATATCACAACAAAAATGAAGTATATCATTTAAAAGAAGACAACCTAAGGCAACGCATTATTGCAATTTTTGGCGATAGAATAAACGATAAATTAGTACCAATAAACGAAACAACAGACCTAGTAAAAATAACTGGATTTATAGCAAATCCAAAATTCGCAAAGAAAAAACGAGGAGAGCAATTCTTCTTTGCAAATAATCGATTTATAAGAAGTAATTATCTAAACCATGCCGTAGTAAAAGCCTATGAAGGTCTCTTGGCTGCAGGTTATCATCCAACCTATTTTATATTTTTAGAAGTAAATCCAGAAACAATAGATATTAATATTCATCCAACCAAAACAGAAGTTAAATTTGAAAATGAATCGGATATTTATGCCATTATTAGAGCAACGGTAAAACATAGTATTGGGCAATATAATGTAGCTCCATCCTTAGATTTTAACAGAGATAACTCTATGGATGTTCCCTATAATTATAAAGATAAAACCAAAGAAGCACCAGGAATTACAGTAAATCCAGATTTTAATCCATTTAAAACCGAAAAAACAACTACTTATACACCAAAAAAAGAAACCACAAATTGGGAAGCATTATATGTAGATACCAATCCAACAAAAATAGATGTTAACGACATAGAAGTTGCCGTAGAAAGTGATTTTTCACAAACAGAATTATTTCCCAAAAAAGAAGAAAAACCAGTAGCAAAAACATTTCAAATTCAAAGAAAATATATATTGAGTTCGCTAAAAAATAGCATGGTAATAATCAAGCAAAACTTAGCACATCAACGTATTTTGTACGAAGAATTATTAACAAAAATAACAGTAGAAGAAGCGGCAAGTCAACAATTATTACTACCAATAGAAATAGATTTTGCAAAACAAGATGTAGCAATATTATTTGAAACCAAGCAAGAACTAGAAAATATCGGATTTCAATTCGAAGAATTCCGTAGCGATGGTATTCTTATAAAAGGTATTCCAACAACAATACCACAAGATAAATTAGTAGAAACACTAGAAGAAATAATAGAACAAATAAAATTA
>WFMU01000319.1 GCA_015488935.1 Flavobacteriaceae bacterium
AGGGCTCTTCCTTTTTGTCTTGAAACAAAAAGGAAGCAAAAAGTTCAAGGCTTGATAAGCAATAAAGAGTAATCTAGAATTAATCACTTTTTTTATCGGACAGTAATGATTCTTAATAAAAAAAGAAGGATAATTCCAAATTATTTAGTAATTATCCTTCTTTAAAACTATAAATTATTTTATTTGTATTTATAATGCAAATATTGATTCGAAATGAAAAGTAATTAAATGCCTGTAAATAATTACAACTCTTTTTATTGATTTATGATTAATCATCGTTATATACTTTTTCATCTTCTAAGTTGGCATTAATGGCATCATTTTCAGTATCTCTACTTTCTAGTTTTTTGGATAGAAAATCTTTGTAAAATTCATGCTGAATAACTAAATCCATTATTTCGTTTGTACCAGTCCATATAGTAATTAATCGTATATCTCTAAGCATTTTTTCTACCGGATAAACATCAGTATAGGCAATTCCTCCCATCATTTGCATAGCGTGGTTTACAACTTCCCAGGCTGAATCTGTAGAGAATTTTTTAGCCTCAGATACCATTTGACGAATTTGACCGTCACTTGATTGTGAATTTGCTGTTTTCGCAGCCAAATAGTTAATTGCACGAGAGGCATCTAACAATGTTATACTTTGTGATACTTTTGCATTTACAGCTTCGAAAGCTCTAATTTTTTGTCCAAAAGCTTTTCTTCTATTAGTGTAACGTGCCGCTACTTCAAAAGCACCTCTGGCCATTCCAATAGCACCACCTGCCGATGTTAACCTTTCCGGAATCATCATTTGATGGAAAACACTTGTTCCATTACCAATGCCTTTTTCTCCTCCTAAAACGTTTTCTATAGGAACTTCTGCATTTTTAAATACTAGTCTTCCGGTTCCGCCTCCTCTTGTTCCCATTAGACCATACACATGTTCAACCTCTACGCCTTTGCCGCGTTCTACTAAAAAGGCAGTCATTGCTTTTTTGGGATTGTCAATTCCTTCTACAATTGCATAAACAAGTATTAAATCCGCACCTTCGGCTCCTACAACAAATCTTTTTTGCCCATTTAAATAAAATATATCTCCTTTTCGTTTTGCTTTTGTGGTGGCAGCAAAAAAGTCAGAACCACCTCTTGGTTCTGTTAATCCTTCTGCAACACCTATTTCACCCTTGAGCATAGGTTTTAGAAATCGCTTTTTTTGTTCATCAGTACCAAATACATTTAAGGCTTCGCCAACTATTGAAAATAAAGAGTATAAACAACCGAGTGAAGTACCTAAGACACCAATTTCTTCTAAGGCAACCATCTCGCTAGCCCATGATAATCCTAAGCCGCCCCATTTTTTATCAAATCGAAGTCCTAATAAATTACGTTTTCCAGCTTCTTGAATAAATTCTTTAGGGTATCTAACTTTATCTGCATCCATATCTAGCAATAATTGCTTTGGCACCCATTTTACAAAATCTTGTACTTTTTCTTTAAGAAGTTTATCTTCTGCTGTTAGTAATACATTCATTGACATGTTTTGTATGTTTTTATTTGTTAATAAAAGTTTCCTTATTGATTCTATAATTCTACTTATAAAAAGTGGGATTTATAATCCGGCAAAAGACCACAAGACATTTTTTTGTGTAATAAAAGCGTAGTCAATTGTTATAAGTGTTTCGATATAATATTTAATTTGAGTATTTCTTTTTTAGTTCTTTTTTGTTAAGTTTTCCTGCGCTTGTGAGTGGAATTTCATCTACAAAAATAAAGGAGTCAGGAATCCAAAATTTAGCCAATTTACCCTCATTTACTTTTGTTTGTAAAAAATCGAGAAGTTCTTTATCACTAATTTTTTCTTTTGTTTTTAAAATAGCAAGTGGTCTTTGTCCCCATTGTTCGTTTTTAATAGCAATAATAGCAATAAGTTCAACAGCTTTATGTTCCGAAATGATAGATTCGAGCATTCCTGTTGGAATCCACTCACCACCACTTTTAATTGCATCGCCTTCTCTATCGGCTACATAGATTAAATGATTTGGATGAAAGAATCCTAAGTCGCCGGTTTTAAACCAACCGTTTATAAAATGTTCTTTGCTTATTTCCGGTTCTTTATAATATTCTTTTGGTAGCCAAGGACTTTTTATCCAAATTGAGCCCAAAGTGGCACCATCATGGGGTACTTCATTTCCATTTTTGTCTTTTATCGAAATTTCTACTAGTGGCAATGGGCATAAACCGACTCTTAACCACTCTTGAGCCTGAGTAGTGTTCGCTTCAATATCCTCCGGAACTATAGAGATGGCTGAAGCTAATTGATCGGAACCTCCATAGATAAGACTGAATTTTACATTCGCTTTTGTGGCCCTTTGTGCAATTCCTGAGGCAAATGGGCTGCCACCGGTTAGTACTTTCACATTTCCAAAGTCTTTTTGCTCTAAAAGCATTTGAAGTTGAGTAGGAACCATATTTAGCCAACTAACTTTTTCCTTTTTTATTAGTAATTGTTGTGCTTCTGCGTCAGCAGCCCCTGGTAGAACAAGTTTTGTACCTAAGTAGATGGGGAAAAATGCCATTCCCCAAGCATGGATATGGAAAAATGGAATTAGAGGCATAAAAACATCTCTACTACTAAGTCTAGCACCATGTTTATGTAGTGCTAAATGATGAAATAACTGGATTGCACCAGTTAAAATAGCTTTATGTTCGTATGGAATTCCTTTTGGTTTTCCTGTTGTCCCTGTTGTATAAAATATAGAGAATATATCAGTTTCTTTAATATTATCTGCTTCGGGGATTGGTTTGATTAAGCCTTTTTCTATTAATTTTTCGTAATGATGAAAATTTTCAACCTCGGGTAAGGTTTGTGAGCTATTATCGCTCATTAAAACCCAGTTAGGAAATTTTGAAAATAAGGGTTTAACAACTGGTGAAAATATATCAGATACAAATATCCAATCATCGCCGGCATGAACCATAGAATAAACCATTTGTTCTGGTGCCAGTCTAAAATTTATAGTATGAATTACTGCTCCTAACATTGATAAGGCAAAGTGCATTTCTAAAAAACGGTGGGAATTTACATCCAATACGCCAATAACACTGCCTTTTTTTATTCCCAACTCTTTTAAACTATTTGAAAGTCTTATTACTCTGGTATAGAATTCCTTATATGTAAAATGGTGCTTGCCGGATATAATTTCCTGATTTGGATGAGTAATTAATGCATGTTCGAGCAATTGATGAACAACAAAATTTTTCATAAGTATAAATTTAAGATTTATAATTAAATTTAAAAATTTAGTATTTGTGATTCCAAAAGTAATGAAAATTTATCATTAAATCCGATAAAAATATAAAATGCAATTGTTGATTTATTAAATACTTGTAATACAGGGTGTTAAAT
>WFMU01000320.1 GCA_015488935.1 Flavobacteriaceae bacterium
TTATATAATCATCTACAATTTTAATTAAAAGTACTGGTCTAACAGCAGCAAAAATTGCTAAAAGAACTACAGAAATAGCAGCAATTGTAAAGGCAAAACGGTAGTTTTGAATATAGGAAAACAATCTTTTAAAAAGATGCAAGTCAAATACTTTACCTGTTACTTTCTGTTTGTTCATTGGTTTTTATAATTAATTCGCTAAAGCGGAATAACAAATGTACTATTTATAAATGGAAGATGCATAGCTTACTTCTGTTAAAAATAAACCTTGTGCTGGAACTGAAATTCCTGCTTTACTTCGATCTTCACTTTCGATAATATGAATAAATTCTGCGATAGAAATTTTTCCAATACCAACATTGTATAAAGTACCAACAATGGCTCTAACCATATTTCGCAAAAAACGATTTGCTGTAATATGAAAAGTTAGTAAGTTGCCTTTTACAGTCCAATTGGCATTTGTAATGGTACAATTGTAGGTAAAAACATCGGTTTTGGATTTAGAAAAGCATTTAAAATTTGTATATTTTAATAAAATAGCGGCAGCCTCGTTCATTTTGGTAATATCTAATTTTTTAGAGTGAATTTGCCATGTTGTATCTAATAAAAAAGGATTTTTACCAAGCCAAATTTTATATTCATAACTTCTACTTACTGCATCAAATCGTGCATGTGCATCTTTTTTTACTGGTATAATATTTTGAATATTAATTGTATCTGGTAAAAAAGCATTGAGTCTATTTTTTAGGTTACTGGTGTCTAAACTCTCAAAATCAAAATGGGCAAAAAGTTGCTTTGCATGTACACCTGCATCTGTCCTACCAGCACCAACAATAGCAATTTCTTTCTTTAACAGCTTAGAAATAGCGTTCTGTAAAACTTCTTGTACAGAAATAACATCAGGTTGAATTTGCCAACCGTGGTAGTCTTTTCCGTGATAAGAGAGTTTTATAAAATATCTCATTTTGTTTTGGCATTTCATATCGATACAATTTTTCTTCGTTCCCGAAGTTTCGGGACTTTAAAAAATCACTCAATATGACATTTTTTAAAAAATTATAATTCTTAATTCAACATCCAACATTCATAACTCATCATTCATAACTCATCATTCATAACTCATCATTCATAACTCATCATCTTCATTCATACAAATTCATCAACACTTTTTCTGGTGTGTACGGCGAATGAAATTGCAACTTATGCTTCGGATTAAAGGCTTTTATTGCTTGTTGAATGGCAAAGTATGCTCCAATACCGTACATTAATGGTGGTTCGCCTACGGCTTTGGATTTTAATATTGCCATATCGTTTCCTTGGGTTTCTAGTGGAATTATCGCTACTTTTTTCGCTGCCGAAAAGATGTCTGGCACTTTGTAGGTAGATAGTGCATTAGACTGTAAACGACCGTCTTTACCATAGGCGATTTCTTCCATAGTCATCCAGCCTATACCTTGTGCTAATGCGCCTTCTACTTGACCAATATCAATGCCTAAATTCATGCTTTTACCAAAATCGTGTACTATTTTTACCGCATCTATTTCGTAAGTTCCTCGCATACAATCTACCGTTACCTGTGTTATTGCGGTTCCGTAAACGTGATAAGCAAAAGGATGTCCTTTTTCTTTGGTTTTATAAAAATGAATAATTGGCGTGGCATAGTGTGCATTTTCGGATAATGCAACGCGTTTTAACATGGCTGCTGCAACAACTTTTTCCCACGAAACAAATATTTCTTCTTTTGTGGCAAAAACAATGTCTTCTTTAAACACAATATGCTCTATATTGGCATCTAATAGGTTTGCTGCCACCACTTTTAATCGTTCTTTTAATGCGTTACAAGCTTTTAATACTGCTTTTCCGTTTAAGTCTGCGGTTGCACTTGCTGCTGTTGGTGAAGTATTGGCAACTCTTGTGGTATTGGTGGTTTCTAGTTTTACTTTATCTGGCGAAATTCCGAGTGTTTGCGATGCTACTTGCAACATTTTTGTATTGACACTTTGTCCCATTTCTACTGCTCCTGTGCTCACTCCTACACTTCCATCTTGGTAAATGTGTATTAATGCTCTTGCATGGTTCATTGGTGTGTTTGTAAAGGATATTCCGAAGGTAATTGGCATCAGCGAAATCCCTTTTTTATAGTTGGTATTTGCAGCATTAAATTCGGCAGTTTCCTTTTCTAATTTTTCTAGGTCGAATTGTTTTATGGCTGTATTCCACGTGTTTTCCATTTCCACTTTCGTGGCGATTTGTCCATAGGAAAATGCATCATTTTCTACCAACAAATTTGCTTCTTGGATTAGTCTTTTGTCAATTCCCAGAGCATCTGCTGCTTTTGCAATTGCCGATTCAATAACAAACATACCTTGTGGTCCTCCAAATCCTCTAAAAGCGGTGTTTGGTGGTAGGTTGGTTTTACAGCTATGTACAATACTACTTACATTTGGAATGTAATAGCTATTGGTTGCATGAAATAAGGTTCGTTCTGCTATGGCTGGTGACAAATCGGCTGCTGCGCCTGAATTTTGCAAAAATTCTACATCGTAGGCTATAATTTTTAAATGCTCGTCTAGTCCTATTTTGTAGGTCGAATCGTAAGGATGGCGTTTTCCTGTCATTCTTAAATCGTCATGTCGATTTAAAATATATTTTACTGGTTTTTTTAGTTGCTGCACGGCAACTGCTGCCATTACTGCCCAAGGTGTTGCTTGGTCTTCTTTTCCGCCAAAACCTCCTCCTAGTCTAATGACATCTATTTCTATTTTATGCATGGCAACGCCTAATACTTGCGCTACTATCTTTTGTACGGATGTTGGTCCTTGTGTAGAGGATGTTATTTTTATATTGCCGTTTTCCATTGGAATGGCGTAAGCGCCTTGTGTTTCTAAATACAAGTGTTCTTGTCCGTTACTAAATGTTTTTCCTTCAAAAACATGTTCGCATTTTTCAAATGCTTCGTTGGTATTTCCTAAGTGAAAAGATCTTGGTGCATTGATAAAACTTCCTTTTTCTTTTGCTTCTCTGGCGGTTGTAATTACTGGTAGTTCTTCTATTTCTATTTCAATTAAGGCTCTTGCTTTTTTTGCTATTGCTTTTGTTTCGGCTACAATAAATGCGATTGGCTGTCCCCAAAAATGTACTTCGTCTTCTGCCCATAATGGTTCATCGGCAATGATTCCGCCTATTTGATTTTTACCTAATATATCTTTGTATGTAAATATTTTAATTACACCTTCTACAGCTTCCGCATTAGCGTAATTTACCGAAATAATTTTACCATGTGCTTTTGGCGAATCAAATACCAATCCGTACAAAGTATCTTGTCTGGTTATAATATCATCTACAAATAAGGACTCGCCTCTTAGATGTGTGTATGAATCTATATTTTTCATATTTTGTAATTGTAATCCCAAAGTTTTGGGTGCAAAGTTTATTGTTTTGTGATTAGACTTGGTAAATTGATTTGCTGTGGATACAATGCCACAAAATGTGCAAAGAATAATTGCCTTGCTAACAATCGTTTGTATATATTGGTTCCTCGAACATCGCTTATTGGTGCTATTTCGGATTGCATTATTTTTTCTGCTGCTATTATTGTTGTTGCTTTTAGTGCTTTTCCTTTTAAATAAGTATTTGTTTTGACTAAGAATTTTGGTATTGCAGCTACTCCTCCAATTGCGATATTTGCTTCTGTTATTGTATTTTCTTTTACACTTATTTTTGCTGCGGAATTAACACTTGCAATATCTAAATGTGTTCGTTTACTTACTTTTTCGAAATTGAATTTGGTGTCTTTATCTGGTATTTCAAAGGATATTGCGGTAAGGATTTCTCCTTTTTGTAAATCGTATTTTTTATAGTCTTTATGAAATTCTTGAAAGGGTATTTTTCGTTCTGTTTCGCCTAATATATGTAAGGTACTATGTAATGCTAAAAAGAATATGGACATATCTCCTATTGGCGATGCATTTACAAAGTTTCCTGCGAGTGTTCCCATATTTCGGATTTGCTCGGAGGATACTAATTTTAAAAATGTTTTTAATTTCGGAAATATTTGTTGTAATTCTTTATTTTCTGCGATTTCGGTTACTGTTGTACTTGCGCCTAGTTTGCATCTGTTTTCTTCTATGGTAATTCCTTTTAGTATGGCTATATCTCCTACTAAATTTACGTTTCCTTCGGATAGTTTATCTGCATATCGCACGTATAAATCGGTTCCGTTTGCTACAAAGTTTCCTGCTGCTTTGCTTAACCATGGTCTGAAATTTATCTTTTTTAACCTTTCTGGAATTGATGCAAAATAATCTGGGATAAATCCTTCTTTTATGAGTTCTGCTAATTGGTTAGACTGCTGAATTGTACGTAACTTTACTTCCAAGACATTGGTAGCTTTTTCTATGGATTTATATCCTGTACAGCGACAAATATTACCACTTATGGCATCTTTACAGCTTGTTTGGGTTGGTTTTTCTATGGACTTTAGGGCAAATCCTGTCATGGAAACCACAAAACTTGGCGTACAAAATCCGCATTGTGTAGCAAAATTATCTGCCATTGCTTGTTGTGCTACATTTAGTTTATTTTCTAAATTTACGCCTTCAATGGTCACAATATGTTTTCCGTTTGCATTGCCTAGCGGCGAGATACACGACGTGATACTTTTATAATGTACAACGTCATTTTCTAACGTGCCAACCAAAACGGTACATGCACCACAATCGCCTTCTCTACAACCTATTTTTGTTCCTTTTAATTGGTTGTTTTCTCGTATAAAATCCAATAAAGTTTTTCCTGATTTCTCAAAAATCCTTATCTGTTTGTTATTTAATATAAATTCTATCATAAGTGAGGTGCAAGGTAAGAATTCTGTGGGAATTAATTAGGTGTGAAAAGTGAAAAATGTTGCGTGAGGAATTTTGAGTGTTGAGTTATGAGTTATGAGTGTTGCCCCGAAGTCTCGGGGTTGAATTTTGAGTTTTGAGTTTTGAATGATGAGTGATGATTTAACAATGAAGAATTAATAAAAAACGGTCAACACTAATCTGGAATCTCTAATGTTCTAATTAAACGTAAAGCTGTTTTGGCAAAACAGCTTTACATCACCTATTCTAGACAAAACAGTTTTACGATACTAAGATTGTTTTAGGTGGAAAAACTCAAAGAAAAAATACTTCTTTTTTCAGATTGAATATTTACATTTGCAGTTCTAAAAAATGTTTCGTGACTTATTTTACTTCGTTTAAAAAATCTATTGTTGGTATTGCATTACCTGAAAAGTTTACGTTTCCTTTTTATTACGATCCGCATCCGTTGGCTGCATTGGCGGCTGCCGAATTACAGGAATATCTCCACAGTTCATCGGATTTTAATCACAGTCTTGGTTTACAAGAGAATACGCATGAAATTGGTAAAATGTTCGGTGTTCTTGTGGTTAAAAACAAAAATAATGAGCTTGGTTATCTAAGTGCGTTTTCTGGTAATTTACCGAATCAGAGTAACTTGGATCGTTTTGTGCCTCCTGTTTATGATGTTTTACATAAGGATAGTTTTTTTTCTAAAGAAAATGCTGCTTTAATTGCTTTGAGCGAAGAGATTACTGCTTTAGAAAATGATACGCACTATATTAAACTAAAAAAAATGGTTGCGGAGAATAATAGTCTTGCAGAAAAAATTATTTCTACAGAAAAGGAAAAACTCAAAAAACGAAAACTACAACGAAAGTTTCGAAAAAATAATGCAAATCCTTTTACGGAATCGTTAAAAAAACAATTACAAAATGAAAGTCTCCACGATAAGTTTTACTTGAGAGAATTGATTTGTTATTACGAGGATAAGTTTATTATACTGCAAGAGGAACTAAATACGTGGCTTCGCAAAATTGCTTCTTTAAAATCTTTGAGAAATGCAAAATCGAATGCTTTGCATCGCAAGATTTTTGCGCAGTATGATTTTTTAAATTCTGCTGGAAAAACAAAAAATTTACTTGCTATTTTTAAGGATTTAAATATGGTGGCTCCTGCTGGTACTGGCGACTGTGCTGCGCCTAAATTATTACAGTTTGCTTTTTTAAACGAGCTAAAACCTATTACAATGGCGGAATTTTGGTGGGGAAAACCTGGCAATGCTGCTATTCGCAAACATGGTCATTTTTATCCTTCCTGTAAAAGTAAATGTGAACCTGTTTTATCGCACATGTTAGATGGTATGTTGTTGGATGATAATCCGCTTACCCAAAATTTGGCAAAGGATAAAAAGATTGATATTATTTTTGAGGATACGGATTTATTGGTTATCCATAAACCTGCGGAACTTTTGTCGGTTCCTGGTAAATCTATTTCGGATTCTGTTTTTAGTAGATTTAAGGTTTTGTTTCCTGAATCTGCGGATTTTTTAATTGTACATCGTTTGGATATGTCCACTTCTGGATTGATGTTACTTGCTAAAAATAAAAGGAGTCATCAATTTTTACAAAGTCAGTTTATACAGCGTACTATTAAAAAACAATACATTGCGATTTTGGATGGTATTATTGCTAAAAATAATGGTACAATCTGTTTGCCTTTGCGTGTGGATTTAGAGGATAGACCTAAGCAGTTGGTTTGTTTTAAGCATGGTAAACCTGCAACTACCAAATGGCAGGTTTTATTTCGTAAGGATGGCAAAACGCGGGTTTTATTTATGCCTATTACTGGTAGAACGCATCAGTTGCGTGTGCATGCTGCTCATGTTTTGGGACTGAATACTGCTATTGTTGGCGATGATTTGTATGGTAAAAAAGCGGATAGATTACATTTACATGCTTCGTTTATTTCGTTTGTTCATCCGACTTCGAAAGAAATGATGTCTTTTGAACTTGCTGCGGATTTTTGATTTTTTTTAACCGCAATGGACGCTGTGGAATCGCTAGGTTCGCTATGGCTAGTTGATGGTGTATTAATTCTGAATTCCCTAATTCCGTCACTACTTTTTGTACCATTTATCTCAACTTCTTTTAATATGTTTTCAGGCACTTCGAATCTGGTTTGTTCTTTAAATTCCTTCTGATTAAAAAGGTTTTAGGTTTTTCATATTGGATATAAATTTCTAATGTTCCTTTTCCAATTTCGTGGTCAATAATTTTTCTTAAGCGTCAGATACTGATCTGTTTTAGGAGTAACTAAAAGTTGAGATTAGTATCAGTAAGTTCAATTAGTAAATGCAATAAATGATTGCTGTTGATTTTTATCAATTCTTATAACTGCTAACGTTTGGTTACGTTTGGTGCTGTCTGAAAATACCATAATTTTCGGATTTAGCACTTTTAACAAGCGCAAGACTATCTTAATTTAAGCGATTAACTAGCATTAACTATTGTTTTTGATAAACCCTCTAATGAACTTTGTCAAAAATATCAATTAGCTTCGGAAGAAGATATTGCTCATATAATTTGTGTGCCTGGTATCTCTCGAAGTGAAATAGACATCTTCATAACTGAATTCAAAAATGAATTAAAAGATGTAGAAACCGTTGTTTAGTAAAGTGATTTTATCATACAAAAAGTCGAGTAGGTGTTTCCATTTCAAAGAACTTTTTATCTTTGTACCCTGTGGAAATGCAGGACACACAACGGTGTAGAATCGAGTAGACGGCTGACGGTCAAATGACCGCCAGTGCGCCTCTCACAC
>WFMU01000321.1 GCA_015488935.1 Flavobacteriaceae bacterium
TCTCTATATTGAATAAGTATTTTTGATTCATCATCTGAAGTAGAAATATCAAATTTACTTGAGCCAAAAGAAACCATTACTCCCATTGGAACCATAGAAAAACCTTCTGTTCCTCCATAAAAATTTGCTAACTTTCCGTCATGATCAATTATTTGCTTTGAATCTCCAATAAAAGTACCTTTATCAAAATCTATTTCTCTATAAAATAATCGTTCATGCTTTGTTTTTTTACCTGTCCAAGATGAATAAAAGAAATAATACTTGTCTTGAGCTTCTACTATACCTTCGTAAATAAAGTTTTTTGGAAAATCATTATACCCTTTTTTTCCTATTTCAACCATTTTATCTACATTGTACTTTTGTAGTAATACTTGAAATTTTTCAGTGGTTTTTGCTTTAATTTTTACACTTAATACTTCTTTACCGTTACTAAAATACTTTTTTATTCGAGCATCAGTTACTCTATAAGGAGAGCTTACTTGATAATCATAGTCTTTTGATAATTCTTTTTGTGCAAATAATGTTGATGCAACAAATAGTGTTAATAATAAAATTGTTTTTTTCATGAATGTTGTTGTTTTGATTAATAAATATAAAAGACTAATATTGATTTATTTTTTTTATAAATAGCTTCTATTTAATTGTTTATAAGATTTACTTCCTTTTATATTATCTAATTTTATCAAAAAAATGATTGTTTTTAATGAATTAAATCAAAAACCAACTTTTCTTTGTTTACTATTGGGTTTACATAAATTTTTAATAGTTTGTAGTAAACATCTTCGTTACTTGCTTTGGCAATGTATTTTTTAAAGGTTTCTAATTCTTTTACAGTATAATGTCTGTTGTATTTCTTATCACCATATAACAAATCGTATGCCATATAATTAGTTTTTTGTAATTGGTAATTTTTATAGGTAATTCTATCAATTTCTTTGGCAACAGAAATAGCATCTTTTTTTCGATTATTGATAAAATTAATTCGGTTTACATCTAATTTTTCAAAGATCAGTTTTACCTTACCTTTATAATCTTGAATTCCTTTTACAATACTTTCAATATTTTCGAATTTACTTTTTTGATATACGCCATCTTTACCAATAATACTTAATTCATTGGCTTTTTCAAAAGCACAAGGTTCGTATTCAAAAGAAATGGTTGATACCAATATATTCAATTCAGCTATAGCTTTTTTAATATCTTTATCACCACTTAAAAGTAACATCTTAATCAACCCTTGTGCTGTTTTATCATTACCATCTTTGGCTCTACCATTGCCTTGAGCAATCCAAGCCGAAACTTTTTTTTCTGTAATGGCATAACGCAAATACTTAGAAAGATTGATAGAATTTTGAAGCATTTCTGATTTTTGCTGACCTCTAAAAACAGTAAACATATTATTTAATTTGGCGACTGCTTTCATAGTTTTGTTTACCATTAAATTATCACCTAAAGAAATTTCGGTAAATGGTCTGCCAATATCGTATAAATGATTTTGCAGCAAAGCGGAATCCAAAAAAATATCTCTATGGTTAGAAATAATTAAACTGTTATTGGTGTCCACATTTTCTAAACCAACAATTTCAAAAGAATCCATAGTACCATGGATAGAATTTTTGATAATCATTTCGATAAATTCTACCATAAAATCAGCACAAGTACTACACTTTTGGAGTTTATTAACTATTTGTGTTTTAGTCCAATCTGGATAAAAAAATTGCACACCTTTAATAAACTCATCACTAGTTTCTAGCCATTTTAATGCTGCTAAAACTTGATCTTGATTATAAGGTGCTATTTTTAGTAATTCTTCGTCCATTATTTTTGACGTTTATCGATAAAAAGCATTGGTTTTCTACTCATTTTAGGGAATTTTAATGCTTTAATTTCTTCTTCCGAAATAAATTTAATGATTGGTAATACTCTTAATTTTGCTCTAAAATGGTCTTTTAGTTTATTTAATAGTACTTTTTCTTGTTGTTTGGTAAATAACTTTATGGTAATACTATCGGTTTCAATTTCGTTC
>WFMU01000322.1 GCA_015488935.1 Flavobacteriaceae bacterium
ATCAAACAAATAAAAAGGAAAAATACTCATTTAATCGTAGTATTTTTCCTTTTTTCGTTTGTTCTAACTAAAATACAAGTTTAGTTAATTACCAAATTAATTTTTCCCCAAAGTTCATTATCAAAACTAGATAAACCTAAAGAATCATCACCTACATCTTCTCCCATACGAATGACAACCAAACTTTTACTTGGTACTACATACACTTTTTGGTCTTTTGCTCCCAAAGCTGCAAACATATCACTTGGTGCATTTGGTACAATGGCTCCCTGAAATTCTTGTGAATTGGTTGCAATAAAACTCTCCTTTCCATTTAGCCACCACAAATAGCCATAAGATTTATTCAGACTTTGCGAAGTAGCAACCATATCATTAAAATAACTTTCACTCACAATAGTTTGGCCGTTCCATTTTCCTTTATTTAATGCCAATAAACCAAAACGTGCCATACTTCTGGTTGTACTCGAAAAAAGATTCAAATACGACAAACTATGCCAACTACCTTGCATTCCAATTTTATCTAAAATTCTTGTTTTTATAAATGTCTTAAAATTTGTTCCTGTACTCTGTGTTAAAATATTTTGTATTTGAATAAATGCTCCTTGATGGTATGCCCAAACTGTTCCTGCATCTGCTTGATATTTCATACAATTTGGAGGTGTACAAATCCACTCTAAGAAATTAGCTTGATTATTTTTTAATCCTGTAGTCATCGATAAATGATGTTTTACTGTAATTAAATCTTGTTTTTCTATGCTAAGCGAAGACCAATTTGCTCCCAAATAATCGGAAGTTTTGTTATTAATATCCAAAAATCCTTCGTCTTGTGCTATTCCAACAGCTACCGAAGTCAAACTTTTAGAAGCCGAATACCAAGTCCAATTGGCATTTGCATTATGTCCGTTAAAATATGCCTCAATAACAATTCTACCGTTTTTTAAAATAATAAATCCTTTGGTATTTGCTGCTTCCAGATAATTTAATAGTTGTGGAATATTCGCTGTATTCCATCCAACGCTAGTTGGTGTTACAAAATCCCAAGTACTCGAATTTAAAGGCGGAAAATACATAGTACCGTCTGGAATACTTGGGTTTTCTGATTCATCACTTTTACAAGAAAATAATAGGAATACAATAAGAATATACAAATAGTTTTTCATAAGAATACAAGGTATCTAATTTAGACTTCAAAAAATCCAAATGGTTTAATTACTTTTGTCGTAAAGATATAAAAATATCGGTACAAGATACATGCGAACAAAATATACAAAACAAAACAAAATAAATGTTGTTACCCTTGGTTGCTCTAAAAACGTCATTGATAGTGAGGTGCTTATGGGACAACTAAAAGCAAACAATAAAGAAGTAGTACACGAAGATGCTCAAGATGATGGCAATATTGTAGTAATAAATACTTGTGGTTTTATTGGTAAAGCCAAAGAAGAATCGGTTAATACCATTTTACATTACGCGCAAAAAAAAGAAAATGGCGAAGTGGATAAGGTTTTTGTAACTGGCTGCTTAAGTGAGCGTTATAAACCTGATTTAGAAAAAGAAATCCAAAATGTAGATCAATATTTTGGTACACATGATTTACCAAATTTATTAAAAGCTTTAGAAGCTGATTATAAACACGAGCTCATTGGTGAGCGTTTAACTACCACACCAAAACATTATGCATATTTAAAAATTGCCGAAGGCTGCGATAGACCTTGTTCTTTTTGTGCGATTCCGCTAATGCGAGGAAAACACGTTTCAAAAAGTATTGAAGATTTAGTTATTGAAACAAAAAAACTTGCAGAGAAAGGTATCAAAGAATTGATATTAATTGCACAAGATTTAACCTACTATGGTTTAGACATCTACAAAAAAAGAGCCTTAGCAACACTCCTTAAAGAATTGGTTAAAATTGATGGTATCGAATGGATTCGCTTACATTACGCATTTCCAAAAGGGTTTCCGCTTGATGTACTTGAAGTAATGAAAAACGAACCTAAAATTTGTAATTATTTAGATATTCCGTTACAACATATCAATACGGAATTACTAAAATCGATGAAACGTGGCACTACCTCAGAAAAAACAAGAGAACTCGTTGCAAAATTCCGAAAATTAGTTCCAAATATAGCTATTAGAACTACGATGATTGTTGGCTACCCTGGAGAAACAGAAGAAAGATTTCAAGAATTGAAAGCATTTATTCGCGAAAGCAAATTTGAACGTCTTGGCTGTTTTACTTACTCTCACGAAGAAAATACGAGTGCCTACGAACTAGACGATACTATTCCGCAAGAAATAAAAGAACAACGCGTTGCCGAAATTATGGAAATGCAGGCAGAAATTTCTTTTAACCTCAACCAAGAGAAAGTTGGAAAGGTCTTTACTTGTATTTTCGACAGAAAGGAAGGCAATGATTATATTGGAAGAACAGAGTACGATTCGCCAGATGTAGATAACGAAGTGATTGTAGATGCTACCAAACATTTTTTACAACTTGGGACTTTTATTGATATAAAAATTACCGAGGCTACCGATTTTGATTTGTATGGTGTACCTGTAACTCTAACCTAAGTTTTGGAATGTAATTAAAAAGTAAAAGACTTATGACTGTTTTGCTTGTGTAAAATTTTTAGATTGCTTATTAACGTTATTAAAATTTAAAACATTCACAAAAAAAAGACTGTCATTTCTCAGACAGTCTTTTTTTATATTATTGTTTTTATCTTAAGATATAAACTTAGACATTTTTTGTTTTTCTTCGGTAGCTAATTCAATATCTACCAAAATACGTCCAGAATGCTCATCTGTAATAATTTTTTTACGCATTGCTATTTCCATTTGACGTTGTGGTGGAATGGTAAAATAAGAACCAGCTGCGGCTCCTCTTTCAACCGCTACTACTGCTAATCCGTTACGTACACTTGTACGGATTCTTGTATATGCATGTAATAAACGCTCTTCAATAAGTTTACTAAACTCTTCGGATTTATCTTTTAATATTTTTTCTTCTTTTTCTGTTTCACTCATAATTTCAGACAATTCGTCTTTTTTATGTTTTAAGTGTAATTCTAAATCAGCTAATTTTTCTTTAGAAGCTGCAATTACTTCTTCTTTGTGTGCAATCTTTACTTTAAATTCTTTGATATGTTTTTCTGCTAATTGAATTTCTAATTCTTGAAATTCTACTTCTTTAGATAGTGAATCAAATTCTCTATTATTACGAACATTTTTTTGTTGCTCGGTGTATTTTTTCATTAGAGATTTAGATTCTTCAATCGCTTGTTTTTTATCGCTGATTGCTCCATTTAATTCTTCAATGTCATTTCCAAAATTAGCAAGACGCTTATTTAAACCTTCAATATCTCCTTCTAAATCTTCAATTTCTAATGGAAGTTCACCTCTTGTACTTTTAATTTCATCAATTCTTGAGTCAATTAGTTGTAAATCATATAAAGCTCTTAGTTTGTCTTCTACAGTAACTTCTTTCTTTTTTGCCATTATTATAAATAATTAATTGGATTTGTATTTTTTTCTGATAAAATGATTGCAAAATTACTAAATTTTTTGCTAAGATAGTCCTCTAAAAGGTTTTTTGTGAATTGTTCGCTTTCATAATGCCCAATATCTACCAAAATAATGCGGTTTTCTGCTTTAAAAAAATCGTGGTATTTAAAGTCTGCCGATACATATACATCTGCTCCTGCTTTTTTCGCTGCTTCAATAGCAAAGCTTCCTGAGCCTCCTAATAGTGCTACTTTTTTTATTTTTTTTCCAAGTAAATCGGAATATCTAACTCCTGCTGCATTAAATTTATCTTTTAATAAATATATAAATGCTATTTCTTCCATTTCTTTTGGAAATTCTGCCAACATTCCCATACCTATTTTCTCATTTGTTGCATTTGGCAGTAAAAATTGTCTGTTTTTAAGTCCTAATACGGCACACATTTTTGCCGAAACACCATCAAAGGAATTGTCTAAAGCAGTATGCATGGCATATATGGCAATATTGTTTTGTATTGCTTTTATGGCAACACGTTCTACATAATTTGCTCCATTAATCTTTTTTAATCCACTAAAAATAATTGGATGGAAGCTAACAATTAAATTGCATTTTTTTTCAATTGCTTCATCAACGGTTGCTTCTAAAGTGTCTAAAGCTATTAATATACCTGTTACTTCGGTATTGTAATTTCCAACTAATAAGCCTACATTGTCGAAATCTTCGGCATCTGCTAATGGTGCTAATTCTTCTAAATAATTAGTAACGTCTTTTATTGTAGAGTTTTCCATTCTATAATCACCTAAAATCATATTTTTTGTTTTGGATGTTAATTTTTTATGTAATTATTGCTGTTTTATTCTTTTTTTTGAGCTGTTTTACCAAAACAGCTTCACTATTGCTTTTCTTTATTATCGCTATAAAAAATCACTCAAAAGTAGGTGTTCAAAAAAGAAACACTCATAACCCAACACTCATAACTCAACATTCATAACTCAACATTAATTAAAGTTCATTCATCTCTTTCAACTTTTCGGTATTTTCGGCTAGTTCTAGTGCTTCTACAATTTTATGGATATCGCCATTAATTATATTACTTAAATCGTATAATGTTAATCCAATTCTATGATCGGTAACACGTCCTTGTGCATAATTATAGGTTCTAATTTTAGCCGAGCGGTCTCCAGATGCAACTAGTGAGTTTCGTTTTGCAGAATCTGCTTCTAGTTTCTTTTGCAGTTCCATTTCGTAAATACGAGAACGCAGTACTTTAAAAGCCTTATCTTTATTTTTGTGTTGTGATTTTTGGTCTTGACATTGTGCTACAATTCCTGTTGGAATATGTGTTAAACGCACCGCAGAATAAGTGGTATTCACCGATTGTCCTCCTGGTCCTGAAGAACAAAAATAGTCGATACGTACATCGCTATTTTTAACTTCAACATCAAATTCTTCGGCTTCTGGTAAAACCATTACGGTTGCTGCCGAAGTATGTACACGTCCTTGTGTTTCGGTTTGTGGGACACGTTGCACACGATGTACACCAGATTCAAATTTCATGGTACCATATACATTTGCTCCTTCGATACTAAAAACAATTTCTTTAAAACCTCCAGATGTACCTTCACTTAAATCTTCGATTTCTACTTTCCATTTTTTATCTGCTGCAAATTTAGTGTACATTCGATATAAATCTCCTGCAAAAATACTTGCTTCATCGCCACCTGTTCCAGCGCGTATTTCTACAATTACATTTTTGGCATCTTCTGGATCTTTTGGTACCATTAATATTTTGAGTTCTTCTTCTAGCTGTGGTAATAATTCTTTAGCTTCCTCTAACTGCATTTTTGCCATTTCTACCATTTCTGGATCGGAGCCGTCTGCAATGATTTCTTTTGCTTCGTTTAAATTATCTGTTGCAGCAATATACTCATTTCCTTTATCAACAATCGTTTTTAAATCTTTATATTCTTTATTTAGTTTTACATATCGTTTTTGATCGGTAATAATATCTGGCTGAATAATTAAATCAGACACTTCGTCAAAACGTTGTTGTACAATGCGTATTTTATCTATCATTTTCTATATTGCTAAAATTTATAGTTAAGTTAAAAGGTCAAAAAAATGTAAATCTGTATTAAATTTACATCTTCTTTAAAAACACTAGAAACTTCTTGCTTTTTACTATGCCACAAAAGTACTTTTTTTTAAGGAGAAGACAAAATGTAAATAATTACAAAAAAAAAGACTGCCTTTTTTAGACAGTCTCTTTTTTATTTCTAATTCATTTGGTTGCTTATTAAAATACAAATCGTAACCCAAACTGCATTTGCCAACGAGATAATAAGCTTAAATCGTTTGTAAATGTTTGTGTTTGTGTTGCATCAAAAGAGTATGTTGGCACTCCTGCATTATCTACACTAACACCTATTGGTTGTGTGTTTACAGGAATTTGGTGTAATCCCCAATTTGAATTTAACAGGTTTCCAAAATTTAAAATATCTACTGTAAATTGTATTTTTTTATCTTTTTCACTTCCAAAATTAAAATCTTGTGCTAAGCGAACATCAAAGTTTGTAAACCATGGTTCTAGGTTTGCATTTCTCTCCGAAAATTGTCCTCTATTACTATTTAAATAAGCATCTTGTTGGATGTAATTTTCTAATGCTGCTCTTTGTAAATTTTGTTCTGTTGCATTTCCTGTAAAATTCATTAATGCTATTTCTTGACTTGTTGGAATATAAATTAAGTCGTTTTGTGCAGAACCATCTCCGTTAATATCTCCTCCATAAACATAACTAAATCTACCTGTTTTTGTAACTTCAAAAAATGTTGCTAATGAGGTTGCATATCTACCGCCACCATAAATAAATTTCTTGGTTGCAGAGCCTACAAAACGATGCTCATGTCCAAACTTTGAATGTGCAGATCTTGGCTGATTTACATTTCCAATAGTTGGATTTGCTCCAAAAGTTGCATTGGTAATTTCTTCGGTTGGCGATATTGCATCTTTGGCATTTAAGTAATCATAAGCAATACTTAAACTTAAATTCTTTTCGAAGTTCTTTTTAATTTCTGCTGTAAAGTTAAAAGAGTTACCAATGTTTGTATTTGTAACAGACCAAGCGTTGTTTGTTATGTCTGATGCTTGATAAATAGGTCTAGATCCGGGACCTTGTAATGTTCCTGTTGGTTTACTTAATCCAATATTATTTGCAAAAATTGCATTGATATTTTTAGAGTATAATACATCTACAGAGGTAGTAATTCCATTTTTAAACTTACGGTCGTAACCTAAGCTAGAACGGAATACTTGTGGGAATTTAAAGTTTTTATCTACAACAGTATAGAAAAAAGAGTTTACATTTTGTACTTGGTTACCTATCCAAACAAAAGGTAAACGTCCTGTAAACACTCCTAAACCTCCACGAAGTTGTTGTGTTTTATCTCCTTTAATATCCCAATTAATACCTAAACGAGGTGATAATAACCAATGGTTATCATTTGGTAATTTTGTACTATCGTAGTAGGTTGGATTTCCATTTTCATCGAAATATTGAATGGTTGGGTCGTATGCAAAACCATCTCTATCTATATTTTCTTGAATTTTAGTTTCTGTATCAAAAAACATGGCTCTATCCATACGTAAACCATAAGTAAATATAAAATTATCGGTAAAAGAGAACTCGTCTTGTGCATAAAAAGATAATTGTCCAACATTTGTTTCTGCTAAACTCCATTTTCCATTTGCTTCTTTATCATCGTAAGCGGCTTGTGCATCTGCAAGTGCAACTGCTAATCCATTTGGGTCTGCTGCATAGGCTAAGAAGTCTGCTACAGAGCCTGAAGTTGGAAAAAATAATCCTCGTGCGCCATAAGTTCCTAAGTTAAAGGAATTATCAAATTCAAATTTTTCAAATGCCGCACCTAAAGTTACAACGTGTTTCCCAGAAAATATTTTAAAATTATTTGTTGCTTGATATACTTTTTGGTCTAATCTGTTATGTATCGAAAAAGGCTCATGTCCTGCAATAATATAAGGAGAACCTCCTTCTAATATGGTAATTGTTGGTGCTGGTTTAGAAAATGGTGTTCTAAAATCATCAAAATGAGTATAACCAACTTGTAAATTATTGGAGTATTTATTTCCAAATCTCGATTTCAATTCTAAGATTGCAGATTGAATTTTGTTATTAATAGTATAAGCCGAATTTTCGAATTGTAGGGTGTTCTGACTTGGTCCTCTATTAAAAAATGCTGTAGGATGTGCTGGTTTATCTCTAGATGCATCTAGTTGATTATAGGTAAATGTTAATGCGTGATTATCATTAATATTCCAATCTAGTTTGGCAATAAACTTTACGTTATTTGTTGCGTGTAATAGGTTTTCGTAACCTCCAGTATCGTATCCTAATGCAGATAATGCATTAGAAACTGCCTCTAAATCGGTACGTAATACTCTAGAAATATTCCCTCCCGGAGTTTCTCCTGCTTCTCTTGCTTTAAATCCTGTTACTAAATCGTCTCTTTTTTCAACTTCTGCATTGGCAAAAAAGAATAATTTATTTTTAATTATTGGACCACCAAGGCTAAATCCTGCCTGTAAGTGTTTTAAATCGCCTTGAAAAATTTCTTCATTTGCTACTTTACTTCCTGTTAAACTTTCATTTCTATAAAATCCAAATACACTTCCGTGGAATTTATTTGTTCCTGATTTTGTAACTGCATTAATAGATGCACCTGTAAATCCAGATGATGTTACATCATAAGGTGCTAATTCTACTTGTATTTGGTCTATTGCATCTAAAGAAATTGGTTGTGCATTGGTTTGACTTCCTGGTGTACCGCCATCTAGTCCAAACGGATTATTAAAAATAGATCCATCTAAAGATAGATTATTCATTTTATTATTACCACCTCCAAAAGAATTTCCATCCGAAGAAGGATTTAATCTTGTAAAATCATTAATCGATCTAGAAATTGTTGGTAATGCTTCAATTTTTTTTCTTCCAATACTTGTAGATGCTCCTGTTCTACCACTATTAATTACCGAATTCTTTGATGGTGCGGATATTACTACTTCTTTCAATTCTGAAGCTTCAACTCCTAATTTAAAACTCAATTTTAACTTTTCGCCTAGTTTTAAATTTACATTTTCAACCGTTTCGGTTTTATAACCTACATAGCTAACCGTAATTTTATAAGGTCCTCCAATTCGCATATTTTGAATGTTATACGAACCATCAAATTGTGTTACTGCACCATAAGATGTCCCTGACGGTATGTGTAATGCAACTACACTTGCGCCACCTAGTGGTTCTGCCGTAGTATCTGTGATTATACCTCTCATAGATGCTGTAGTTGTCTGAGAAAATCCTGCAACACCTAGCAATAAGAATAGAATAATTAGTATTTTTTTGTTCATTGTTTTTGGTTTTTTGATTAAAAACACAAAATTATAGTAAAAAAAGAGGATTTTAATCCGATGCTTTTTTATTTATTAACGAATAATTGTTAATTACTTTAATTAAAAAAACATTATTCTTCTGTGCAAAAGACTAAAGATACAAAGGCATGAGACGAAAGATGCAAGACCGAATTTTAACTAATTGACAGTCTATTTATTACAAAATTGGTAATTGTTTTTTATTTAAAATAATTCTGTTTCTTAAAAGCAAGACCTTTTTATAAATACAATATTATCTCTTTATTTTATTAGGCTTTGGCTCTTATGCACCTTTTTTATCGAGCAACAGCATTAAAAAAATAATAAAACACTTTAATTATAGATAGTGATTTTGTAAATTTGTTGTTTATTTCTAAAACCAAATGACCATGGAAAGAATTGCAGATTCTGAATTGATATTAAATCCTGATGGTAGTGTTTACCATTTGAATTTACAACCCGAAAATATTGGCAATCTTATTATTTTTGTAGGTGACCAAAATAGAGTTCCGAAAGTAGCTAAACATTTTGATACTATTGAATTTGAAACTCAAAAAAGAGAGTTTAGAACCATTACAGGAACTTTAAACGGGAAACGTATTAGCGTAATGTCAACTGGAATTGGACCAGACAATATTGATATTGTGGTAAATGAATTAGACGCACTTGTAAATATTGATTTAAAAACGAGAACTGTAAAAAAAGAGCATACCTCGCTAACTATTGTTAGAATTGGAACTTCTGGCTCTTTACAAAATGATATTCCTGTAGATAGTTTTGTTTTGGCAAAGTACGGTTTGGGCTTTGATGGTATGTTACACGCTTATGACTGTGAACATATTCTTGAAAAAGATATGGAAGATGCTTTTATTAAACATACCAATTATAGCAACAGAAAATCTAGACCATATATCGTAAAAAATAGTGCCGAAGTGGAAGCTAAATTAATTTCAGATAAAATTTTTAGTGGTATTACTGGTACTGCTGGTGGTTTTTATGGACCTCAAGGTAGAATTTTAAGACTCGCTATTCAGGATAACGAACTTAATAATAAAATAGATTCTTTTGATTATAATGGTATTAGAGTAACCAATTTAGAAATGGAAACTTCTGCTATTTATGGTTTATCTAAATTATTAGGTCATCATGCGGTTTCTATGAATGCTATTATTGCCAATAGAGCAAATGGTACGTTTAGTAAAGACCCTTACAAAGCTGTAGAAAATTTAATTAGCTACACACTTAATAAGTTAGTGGAATAATTTGATAGAACGGATTGTAAAAAAAACAAAGGTCTTGATACTTTCATCCGTTTGGGTGGAGCCAAATTCTTCTGCTGCTGGTAGTAGAATGCTGCAACTTATTGAAGTATTTCGAACACAAAATTGGGAGGTGTCGTACGCAAGTACTGCCACAAAAAGTATGTTTGCTTACGATTTAAACAATCTTGGTATTACTTCTTTTTCCATCGAACTAAATCAGACTAACTTTGATACTTTTTTATTAGAAATTAATCCAGACATCGTTCTTTTTGACCGTTTTATTATCGAAGAACAATTTGGTTGGCGTGTTGCCGAAGTTCTACCAAATGCTTTGCGAATTTTAGATACCGAAGATTTACATTGCCTTAGAAAAACAAGAGAAGAAGCCATTAAAAAAAATATGGTTTTTACAAAAAACGATTTGTTAAAATCTGTGATTGCTAAACGTGAAATTGCCAGTATATTACGGAGTGATATTTCCTTAATCATCTCTACTTACGAAATGGAACTTTTGGTTCATTTATTTAAAATAGATGTGCGTATTTTACATTATGTTCCTTTTTTACTAGCGGAATTTGAGAAAGAAAAGATTCAAAAAATGCCTTCTTTTAGTGCTCGTGCGGATTTTTATTTTGTTGGTAATTTTTTACATACGCCTAATTACGATAGTGTTTTGTACTTAAAAAAGGAGATTTGGCCAAAACTATCTAAAGTATTACCTGATGCATCTTTATATATTTATGGTGCTTATCCTTCACAAAAAGTAACGCAACTACACAATACAAAAGAGCGCTTTATAGTAAAAGGTAGAATTGATGATATTGCTAAAAAAATACAACAGCATAGAATTTGCCTTGCTCCTATTCGCTTTGGCGCAGGAATTAAAGGTAAATTTATCGAAGCCATGCAAAATGGTACGCCAAGTATTACTACTAAAATTGGTGCAGAAGCCATGTATAAAAATTACCAATGGCCTGGTATCATTGCTGATAGTTCTGATGAAATTATAAACGCCGCAAAAACATTATACACGAATGAAAATTTGTGGCAAGAAGCGCAAAATAATGCTGTAACTATTCTAAATAATTGCTATAATAAGCATTATTTTTCTCCTTTGCTTATCGCTAAAATAGAAGAAACTAAAGAAAATTTAGATATACATCGACAAACTAATTTTATTGGCTCTTTACTACAACATCACCGTATGCAAAGTACAAAGTATTTATCTAAATGGATTGAAAGTAAGAATTTGAAGTGATAAAATATGAATGTTGAATTTTGAACGTTGATTTAACGATGAAGAATTAACAAAAAACGGTCAACACTAATTAGAGAAGATTATATGTAGGTAAAGCTGTTTTGCCAAAACAGCTTTACTTATTAAAAAGTTATAACCATTTTTTTATTGATCTAAGTAATATTTTATTAAACCTTACTCCAAAATTTAGTTGATATTACACATTAGACAAAAGCTATCTTTTATTTTAACTTTCATTTAACATAATGTAATACCCGAGATATATCCGAATTACACCTAAGTTGTACATTACTTAATACTAACTTTAACTCGTCCTAAAAAAGTATTAATACATCCAGAAAAACTAATTTGCAAAAATTACGATTTTATTTGTACTTTTGCCTTCCAAACTAGTTTGCTACAATATTTTGTAAAGA
>WFMU01000323.1 GCA_015488935.1 Flavobacteriaceae bacterium
CCTAAATCTGGATATTTTGCTGTTTTACAAGAAAAAGATACAAGTACTAAAACCAGTACAATAAATTTTAATTTCTTCATTTTAATTTGTTTTATTTTGATTATTGTTATTTTTATTATTCTTTTTTTTATTTATTTTTTTTAAATACACTTCTATTATCAGTGATTGGTTTGGTGAGATTTTAGAGCCATAACCTGTTGCTCCAAACACTTTATTTGATGGAAATAAGAAAGTAACACGTTCTCCTTGTTTCATCAATTTTAATCCTTCTTGTACACCTGTTAAAAACTCTTCTGTTTCTAAGTGTAAAATACGATCTCCTTTTTCTACTTGTCCACGACTTCCTAAGGCTTCTTTTGGAAATATTACAGTGTTCTTTACATCTCTTATTTCGTAATTAAACGTTAGCTCATCTCCTGCTTTTGGTGTTACTTTAAGAGAATCTATTTTATGGTTGTAATAATACCAAAATCCATTTGGAGAACTTATGTAGTGGTGTAATGTATCTTTTTTTATTATTCTTTTAAATAATGCCTCTTCCATTTTTACCAATGCCTTATTTCGTTTTATAGATGCTTCCATAAATGAATTCGATTTGCTCTGTGATACTGGTTTTCTCGGTTTTGGACTCGAACACGAAAAGTGGAGCAATAACAAAATTATGTATATTTTATGCTTCATAAGATTGCTCTAATTCTGTTTTATATTTTGGTAATATTTTTAAAAATTGTTGTACCGTTTTATGCAACGACTCTTCACTTCTGCCACCAGCAGCATTTGTATGTCCTCCACCATTAAAGTAAGTTCTTGCAAATTCATTTACCGAAAATTTTCCTTTAGAGCGAAAAGACATTTTTATAATACCTTGCTTTTTATCTTCAATAAAAATAACAGCAAAAATAACTCCTTTAAGCGATAAGGCATAATTTACAAAGCCTTCGGTATCTCCTTTTTCAAAATTATATTTATTTAATTCGTATTGCGATAAGGTAATATAGGCGGTTTTACAATCTTCAACAACTTTCATGTTTGCCAATGCTCTTCCTAATAATTGCATTCTATTATAAGAATTCACATCCATTACACTATTATAAATTTTTGCATTATCGGCACCATTATCTAATAAATTTGCAACAATTCGATGTGTTCTACTAGTAGTCGATGGAAATCGAAAAGAGCCAGTATCTGTCATGATACCAGTATAAATACAAGTTGCAATTTCTGTATCTATTTTCGATAAATCATCAAACATCTCCATAAAGTCATATACCATTTCACTAGTAGATGTTTTAGTTACATCCGAATACCTATACGTTGCATAATCGTCTGGTGCTTGGTGATGATCTATCATAATAAAAATAGGCTTTATTTTTTCTAATGCCAATTGCATTTTATTACCTGTTCTATGAAACGCATTAAAATCTAACGTAAAAACAATTTCTGCTTCATGCAAAATTTTTGTTGCATTTGCCTCTTTTTTCTCAAAAAGAACAATATCCTTTTGCCCAGGCATCCATTTTAAAAAAAAGGGACAGTCGTTTGGCGAAATAACCGTTACTGTATGCCCTTGCTTTTTTAAATAATGATACATTGCTAAACTCGAACCGTAAGCATCTCCATCTGGATTTCTATGCGAAACTATGACTATTTTTCTATGCACTGCCAATAGTGCAGAAATCTTATTAATATCCCTTCTATCCATAAGCTGCGAATATACAATAAAAATGGATATTTCAAATACTTAAATGGATAAGAAAATATCTTCGCAAAATTCAAGCTTATACTATTAACTCCAAGTAAACATTAAACACATTTAACATTGTTGCTATCTTTTTTATAATTTTTATTTAATATAATACTGCCAATCTAATAATTATATTATATTCGTTTTATGATTTATGAAAAAAATATTGCTTCAGAAACGGCAGAATTGCTTTTAAAAATTAGAGCAATTAAGTTACAACCTCAAACCCCTTTTACTTGGGCTTCTGGTTGGAAATCTCCTATTTACTGCGACAATAGATTAACCCTTTCTTATGTGCCTATTCGCAATTTTATACGAGAAATTATGGCTAAAATCATTGAAGATAAATACGGAAAACCCGATGTTATTGCAGGTGTTGCCACAGGTGCTATAGCCATTGGTGTTTTAGTTGCTCAAGAATTAGGTATTCCTTTTGTATATGTAAGACCTGAACCAAAAAAACATGGCCGAAAAAATCAAATAGAAGGACATTTAGAAAGTGGCCAAAATGTAGTTGTTATTGAAGATTTAATTAGTACTGGTAAAAGTAGCCTTTTAGCTGTAGAAACAATTAAAAATAATAATGCTATTGTTAAAGGTATGGTTGCTATTTTTTCGTATGATTTTAATTTTGCAGCAGAAAATTTTAAAAATGCCAATATAGAACTTACCACACTTAGCGATTACAATCATTTATTAGAACGAGCAAAAAAATCGGATTATATTACCGAGAAAGATTTAGATACTTTAAAAAATTGGCGATTAAGTCCAAGTACATGGAATTTGTAAAATATATTTACCAAGTTTTAAGTAAAGCTGTTTTACCAAAACAGCTTTACCCATACGTTCTATATTAGTGTTGACTGTTTTTTATTAATCCAAAACTCAATATCCAAAAATCCACACATCATGCTTCATGTATCATACATCTAAAAGCGAAACAAACTTATGTCTTTTACTAGACAATAATAATTGTAAATATATTTTTATGTAAATTTAGCTTGGTATTAGATTAAATAAATACTTACTTTTGCTAACTAAAACAAATTATTTTGCCAAGATTAAAAGAGTACTACGTATTATTTTATAGATTAGGTCTTGCCTATCTTTTTTATTTTTTTGCCAGATTACTTTTCTTTTTTTATAATAAAAGTCTTTTGCATGTATCTAATTTCTCCGAATTTATCAATATTTGTTATCGAGGATTAACTTTTGATACTACAGCTATTTTATATGTAAATTTACTATTTATCTTATTTAGCATCTTACCATTTGTAATAAATACAAAACCAAGATATCAGAAAATACTTTTTTACATTTATTTTAGTACAAACTTACTTGCTTATGCCACTAATTTTATTGATTTTATTTATTATAAATTCTCTAATTTTAGACTAACTATTGCAACATTTAACGAGTTTAAAGGAGAAACTAATGGCGTGGCATTATTTTTCTCGTTCTTAAAAGATTATTGGCATGTACTTGTTTTATTTATTGCTATGAGTTGGTTGTGGATTTTTTTATATAAGAAAATAACACTTACTCCAAAAAAAATAGACAAAAAATCGCCTTATTTTATTACTTCAATTCTTGCCTTCTTAATTTTTGGAACTTTAATTGTCGGTGGTATTCGTGGCGATTTTAAACATAGTACCAGACCAATTACTTTAGTAGATGCCAATAAGTTTGTAGATAAATCTGTACATGCAGCAATGGTATTAAATACGCCCTTTACTCTTATAAGAACGATTAATAAAAATTATTTTAAACATCAAAATTTTTATACAGATAAAGAATTAAATACAATAATAAAACCAATAAAACAATACCATACAGAAGTAACTAAAAAACCAAATATTGTACTTTTTATTGTAGAAAGTCTTGGTAGAGAATATCTTGGTGCTTTTAATAAACGAAACCACATTTCAAATTACAAAAGTTATACACCATTTTTAGATTCACTCGCACAGCATAGTTTAATTTTTGATAATGCCTTTGCTAATGGTCGAAAATCCATACATGGTATGTCGTCAATTTTAGCAGGTATTCCATCATTTAAAGTTGCCTTTACTTCTTCTTCATTTTCTAATCAAAAAATACAATCTTTGGTTTCTTGCTTAAAAGATTATGGTTATGATACTTCTTTTTTTCACGGTGCTGCAAATGGCTCTATGGGATTTTTAGGTTTTGGTAATATTTTAGGTTTAGACCATTATTATGGAAAAACCGAATTTAATAACGATGCGGAATATGATGGTATATGGGGAATTTGGGATGAACCTTTTTTACAATACATGGAGCAAGTAATCAATACTAAAAAAGAGCCTTTTTTTGCTTCCGTTTTTACTTTAACATCTCACGATCCATTTATTCCTCCAGCAAAATATAAAAATACTTTTCCAAAAGGAAATATACCAATGCATCAAGTAGTTGGTTATACCGACTTTGCTATAAAACGTTTTTTTGAAAAAGCAAAAAAAGAACCTTGGTTTAAAAATACCATTTTTGTATTAACTGCCGACCATACCAATCAAAAATTTTATCCAAAATATCAAAAAGGTATTAATCGTTCTGCAGTTCCTATTTTATTTTATAAACCAGATAATTCTTTAACTAAAATGGATACAACACTTGCACAACAAATTGATATTTATCCTACTTTATTAGACATGGTTGGTTATAAAAAACCTTTTAGAAGTTGGGGGCGTAGTCTTATTAGTAATAATACCAAGCCTTTTGTTATTACACATACAGGAAATGTATTTTACTTTATGAAAGGAAATTACATTTGTGTTTTTGATGGAAATAAATCTATTGGTTTTTACAACATTAAGGATGATGCTTTAACCCATAATCTCATTAATTCTAAAAATGAGGAAATGATTTCCATAGAAAGAGAATGCAAAGCATATATTCAAGATTACATGCATCGAATTTTAGACAAAAAATTAGGAGCTCCTAACTAGTATTTCTAGTTTAAAACATCCTTTTAATTAAACGTAATTTATGTGTGTGCCTCTTTGTTTCTTCGTTATAAATACCACTTTGGTCTAAGCGATCTAAACGTACTTTTCCACTTGCGTGAATAATATAATTATTTGCCAAAATAATACCTACATGCGTAATATTTCCTTCTTTATTATCAAAAAACGCCAAATCACCAGGTTCACTTTCTTCAATAAAACTAAGTACTTCTCCTTGTTTTGCTTGTTGCGAAGCATCTCTAAATAGTTTATAACCATTCATGCGATAAACCATTTGTGTAAGCCCAGAACAATCAATTCCAAAAGGTGTTTTTCCTCCCCAAAGATAGGGTGCATTAAGATACATAAAAGCGGTTTCCACCACATTCTCTTTTGCTTGTTTTACCACACGTGTTTTTCCTTCAAAAAGGAATTCATCCTCATTAATACGAAATGTATTGTGCTTATAATCTGGTAATATAGCACCGATAGAAAGTGGCAAAAATTCTTTTTTATAGGTTGTTGCAAAATTTACCAATTCAATAGAAAAAACGGTTTCTGCATTTTTTAATTGCTCAAAATATGCCTCAGTAATTTCGGTAACTTGCTTACTATCAATCCAACCTCTATAACCATCAAATCCCAATTTTATATAGAGCCATTGTTTTTGCTTTTCTAAAACCGCAAAATGCTCTCCAAAAAGAACTTGAGATACCATCTCACTAGCATCAGAAGGCTCCATCCGAAGTGGAATACTATTAAGAATACAAATACCGAATTCCATTTTTATAGATTAATCTAACAAAAAAATTAAACTTTTTCAATAACAATGGCACTAGCACCACCACCACCATTACAAATGGCTGCTGCTCCAATTTTCGCATTATTTTGTTCCAATACATTAATTAGTGTAACAATAATACGAGAACCCGAAGAACCTAGTGGATGTCCTAAAGAAACTGCTCCTCCATTTACGTTTACCGTACTTGGATCTAATCCTAAAATCTTTATGTTTGCCAAACCAACTACAGAAAAAGCTTCGTTAAATTCAAAATACGATACATCTTCTAAGTTGATATTTGCTTTGTGTAATGCCTTTGGTAATGCTTTAGCTGGTGCAGTAGTAAACCATTCTGGTTCTTGTGCAGCATCTGCATAACCTCTAATAATTGCAATTGGCTTTAAATTTAATTCTTTGGCTTTTTCGCTACTCATAATTACTAAGGCAGAAGCACCATCGTTTAAAGTAGAAGCATTTGCTGCGGTTACCGTTCCATCTTTTGTAAAAACTGGTCTTAATGTTGGAATTCGTTCCATTTTTACATTCTTATATTCTTCATCTTCTTTAAAAAGGATTGGTTCTCCTTTTCGTTGTGGCACTTCAACAGGAATTACTTCCTCCTTATATTTACCCGCAGCCCAAGCAGCAGCAGAGCGTTTATAAGATTCTATGGCAAAATTATCTTGGTCTTCTCTAGAAAAATCGTGTTCGTTTGCACATAAATCACCACAAGTTCCCATGTGTTTTTGATCGTAAACGTTCGTTAAACCGTCAAACACCATACCATCAGTCATTGTAATATTGCCTAATTTTTGCCCTTTTCTCGAATGTACATAATGTGGTACAGACGACATATTTTCCATTCCTCCAGCAACAACAATTTCTGCATCGCCACATTTTATTGCTTGAGCTGCCAACATTACTGCTTTCATACCAGAAGCACAAACTTTATTTACCGTGGTACAAGGTACCGTATCTGGTAAACCTGCAAATATGGCTGCTTGTCTGGCAGGTGCTTGTCCTAAACCTGCTTGCAACACATTTCCCATAAATACTTCATCTACTAAAGATGGATTTAAATCAATTTTATTTATTGCTGCTTTTATAGCAGTAGCTCCTAATTTTGTTGCAGGAACTGAAGATAAACTTCCTAAAAAACTTCCCATTGGTGTTCTAACCGCCGAAACAATTACTACTTCTTTCATAAAAGATATTTTTAACTTTTAATATTTAATCTATTTTGTGCGAAATTAACCATTTTCTTTTATTTTAGTCACTATCTCATCTTATTTTTCTACTTTTGGTACGTATTAATTTAGTTTATGAAACAACAACAAAACAATTTAGTAGAAATACAAAAGTATATTTTGAATATTTTTAACCTTTTATCGCATTCCACAACATAATATTATGAAAGATATTCTTAATAAATTATACCAAAATCATGCTTTAGTCTATAAATTTTTTCTTTTTATAGCTACTACAATACTCATTGTTTATCTATTTCCGAAAGGTGTTTATTTTAAATTTGATATCCAAAAAGGTAAAATTTGGCAATATGAAAATTTATATGCGCCTTTTGATTTTGCAATTCAGAAAAGCAAAGAAGAATTATTATTAAATGAAACAGAAATAAAAACAAATAAACATCTGTTTTTTATGACAGATGAAAAAGTACAAACGACAGTTTTGCAAGAATACGATGCAAAAATAGGTTTTATTTTAAGAGACTCATTACTAAATAATATCGATAAACAAGCTGCAATCAATTTTGGAAAAAACGTATTACAGTCTATTTACAAAATAGGTTATACTTCCTATAATGTGCCTAAAGGAAAAATTATTACCATCCGTAAAGGAAATGAAGCTATCGATATTCTTTCTGATAAATTGCTAGTGGAAAACAAATTAATTCCAAAAATTGAAGGTTATTTTACTAGAAGTAGATTTAAAAAGTTACTACCAGAGTTTAAAGCACTGTTTGTTAACATAATAAAACCTAATGTTTTTTTTGATGAAGCATATACCAATAGAGCACTAGAAGAAGAATTAAACAATATTTCTATCTCAGAAGGAAAAGTTTCTAAAGGAGATTTAATTATAGCAAAAGGAAATATTGTAGATGGAAAACGATTTTCTATTTTAAATTCGTTAAAAAAAGAATACAATGCACAACAATTAAGCGATACAAACCATTATTGGTTAATTTTAGGATACATCATTTTAGTTGCGTTAGTACTGATGATGTTACTTCTTTTTTTACGCAAATACAGAAGGGATATTTTTGATAATAACAACAAAATTACCTTTATTTTTTTTAACATCTTATTCATGGTTTTTTTGGTAACACTTACCGTAAAATTTAAGCCTGACTATATTTTTGCGGTACCCTTAATTATTTTACCAATTGTAATAAAAGCATTTTTTGATGCACGTTTAGGATTAATTACCCATGTTTTAACCGTTTTATTACTAGGTTTTATTGTTCCTAATAGTTTTGAGTTTATTTTTCTACAAATTATTGCAGGAATTGTAACCATTTTAACCGTTTCGGAACTTTATAAAAGAGCCAATTTATTTATTTCTGTAGGACAAATAACATTAATTTATATGTTGGCATATTTTGCATTTTTTATCATTCAAGAAGGAACTGCAACACACATTAAAGGAGCTTATTTTGCATTATTTGCCTTAAATGGTGTATTAGCATTATTATCGCAATACTTAATTTGGATTTATGAAAAGGTTTTTGGATTAGTTTCGGATGTTTCACTACTAGAATTATCAAATACAAATTCTAAATTATTACGAGAATTAAATGAAAAAGCTCCTGGGACATTTCAACACTCCATGCAAGTAGCAAATTTAGCAGAGGCATCGGCAAATGAGATTGGTGCGAATGCAATGTTGGTTAGAACAGGTGCACTATATCACGATATTGGAAAAATGTTAAATCCAATGTTTTTTACCGAAAATCAATCTACAACTGTAAATCCTCATAACGAATTATCTCCAAAAGATAGTGCCAAGATTATTATAGACCATATAATTAAGGGAATTGAATTGGCAAAAAAACACGGATTACCAGATCGTATTATTGATTTTATTAGAACACATCATGGTACAAATTTGGTGTATTACTTTTACAAACAACAAGAAGCCTTAACACCAGAAGATATAAATACAGAGGATTTTAAATATCCTGGACCAATTCCTTTTTCAAAAGAAACAGCAATACTTATGATGGCAGATGCTTCTGAAGCTGCTTCAAAAAGTTTAAAAGAACCAACAGCACAATTGATTGATGATTTAATAGAAAAAGTAATTAATGGTCAAATGAATAATGGACAGTTTATGAATGCAAACATTACTTTTAAAGAAATACAAACTATTAAAAAGGTGATTAAAAAGAAGTTAATGAATATTTATCATCTTAGAATAGAATATCCTGAATAAAAAGTAAAAAAATGCTTTGTTATTCCATTACATGTTTTTATCTTTGCATTCGCAAAAAAACGTTCTTTTGCATATTAAAATACTGGAGAGGTGCCAGAGTGGTCGATCGGGGCTCCCTGCTAAGGAGTTGTACCTTTACGGGTACCGGGGGTTCGAATCCCTTCCTCTCCGCATTTTTTATACTACTTAAGAATTTTTTCTTAAAGATAAATAAGCTTCGGGGTGTAGCGTAGCCCGGTTATCGCGCCACGTTTGGGACGTGGAGGCCGCAGGTTCGAATCCTGCCACCCCGACAATTAAAAAATGC
>WFMU01000324.1 GCA_015488935.1 Flavobacteriaceae bacterium
ATATTCTAGATATTGGTTGTGGAACTGGTGATTTTTTAACTGCATGTAAAAACGAAAATTGGAATGTAGTAGGTGTAGAGCCAAATAAAAAAGCAAGAGTTTTAGCAAAATCAAAACTAGAAATTCTTACTTCAAATTTTAATAATATTAATGATGCCTATCCAAAGATTCACGAAACAATACATGCTGTTGAAGAACAATTTGACATTATAACCATGTGGCACGTTTTAGAACATGTACCAAATTTAGAAGAATATATTACGCAACTCAAACAATTATTAAAACCAAAAGGTACATTAATAATTGCTGTGCCAAATTATAAATCTTACGATGCAAATTATTACGGCAATTTTTGGGCTGCCTATGATGTACCAAGACATCTTTGGCATTTTTCGCAAAAAGCAATACGTTTGCTCTTTAAAAAAGAAAATATGAATGTCGTAAAAATCCTTCCAATGAAAATGGATTCGTATTACGTAAGTTTATTATCAGAAAAATATAAAACAGGAAAATCAAAACCAATAAAAGCATTTTTTGTCGGATTAAAATCAAACTGGAAAGCTAGACGTACAAAAGAGTATTCTTCGCTAATATATCTGATAAAAAACAGCTAATTTTTATTTTAAACAGTGCTATTTAAAGCAATTTGATACCGTAATAATATTTAACCTTTTTAAACTAAAAATCGCTTAAATCGCTTGTTTTAAAGCTATATATTATAAAATTTAATTATTAAAATTTAAAACAGTATAAATATTTACTATACTTCGTTTTTTATAAAATACATCCTTTGTAAAGTTGTTTTGGCAAAACAACTTTACAAAATGAAAAAGACTAAACTAATCTACAATTTAACAAAATCCTTTTTACAATTAAATTATTTTAAAAAGTAAAACTATAAACATGAGTTCTATATAAAATTGCTTACGGTTTAAAAATCTCTACGTAAATTTGTACAATAATTAAAAATGCAAACTAGAATAAACAAATATTTGAGCGAAGTTGGTTTTTGCTCCCGAAGAGCAGCCGATAAATTAATTGACGCTGGTAGAGTTACCATTAATGGAAAAATTCCAGAAATGGGAACAAAAATTTCTAGTAGCGATGAAGTTAGGGTAGATGGTAAATTGATTACAAAACCAAAAGATAAATTTGTATATCTAGCATTTAACAAACCTGTTGGTATTGTTTGTACAACAGATACAAGAGTAGAAAAAAATAATATTATTGATTTTATAAATTATCCCAAACGAATATTTCCAATTGGTAGATTAGATAAACCAAGCGAAGGTTTAATCTTTTTGACAAACGATGGTGATATTGTAAATAAAATTCTTCGCGCAAGAAATAACCACGAAAAAGAATATATAGTAACGGTAAACAAGCCAATTACTGCAAATTTTCTCCATAAAATGCGAAATGGTATTCCTATTTTAGACACAGTTACACGCAAATGTAAAGTAGAACAATTAAACACAAATACGTTTAAAATAATTTTAACACAAGGTTTAAATCGACAAATTCGTAGAATGTGCGAATATTTAGATTATCGTGTTCGTAAATTAAAACGTGTACGAATAATGAATATTAGTTTAGATATTCCTGTTGGAAAATGGCGCTATATAACAAACAATGAACTCCATGAAATTAATAGGTTAGTTGCAGATTCTTCTAAAACGTTTTAAAAAATTACTCGATTTTCATAATTTCATCAAAAAGTAAAAAAAAGAGTATATTAAAACTTTAATTTGAAAACTGATAATTCGCATATTTTATACTCATAATACCTAATAACTTTGCATAAAATTATACTACTATGTACAAATCCGTAAGCGCAGAACAAGCCGTAAAAGTAATAAAAAATAACGATAGAATATATATTCAAGCAGCAGCAGCAGCACCTCAAATACTTATAAATGCGATGTCTGCAAGACATGAAGAGTTAAGAAATGTTGAAGTTTCTCACTTGCATATAGAGGGCGAAGCTCCTTATGCTAATCCAAAATATAAAAATAGTTTTCATGTAAATTCTTTTTTTATAGGAAAAAATGTAAGACATACATTACAAGCAGGAAATGGATCATATACACCTGTTTTTTTAAGTGAATTACCTATTTTATTTAAACGTAAAATTGTACCTATTGATGTGGCTTTTATTCAAGTATCTACACCAGATAAACATGGTTATTGCTCACTTGGTGTGTCTGTAGAGGCTACTTTAGCAGCAATTGATAATGCCAAACATGTAATTGCACAAGTAAATCCGCAAATGCCAAGAACACACGGTGATGGAATTATTCATATTTCTGAATTAGATACTTTTGTTGAACACAATGCACCAATACACAGCCATAATATTCCTGAACCTACAGCAATCGAAAAAAAAATAGGTGATTATGTGGCTTCTTTAATTGATAATGGAAGTACTTTACAAATGGGAATTGGAAGTATTCCGAATGCCGTACTAACTAGATTAACCAATCATAAAAATTTAGGTTTGCATACCGAAATGTTTTCTGATGGTGTAATTGATTTAATTTTAAAAGATGTTATTAATGGCAATAATAAAGGTATCAATCCTGGAAGAGCAATGGCAACATTTTTAATGGGAAGTCAAAAATTATATGATTATGTAGATGATAATCCTTTTGTAGAAATGAGAGCTTCTGATTTTGTAAATGATGTTGCAATAATACGTCAAAATCCAAAAATGGTAGCTATTAATTCTGCGGTTGAAATTGATGTTACTGGTCAAGTTTGTGCAGATAGTATTGGTACAAAAATGTATTCTGGTGTTGGTGGTCAAATGGATTTTATACGTGGCGCATCATTAAGTAAAAAAGGAAAAGCGATTATTGCATTACCATCGCAAACTAAAAAAGGAGTAAGTAGAATTGTACCATATTTAAAAAAAGGAGCTGGTGTTGTTACAACAAGAGCACATGTACATTATGTTGTTACAGAGTATGGAATTGCAAACTTATATGGTAAAACAATTAAACAACGTGTAAAAGCATTAATAAAAATAGCACATCCAGATCATAGAGAAGATA
>WFMU01000325.1 GCA_015488935.1 Flavobacteriaceae bacterium
CTTAACGTACTATTAACTATTAAAACTAAAAAAATGAAATTATTTAAAGGTGTTTTAGCAATTGCTTTGGTAAGTATGCTATTTGTATCATGTAAAGAAGCAAAAAAAGGAGGCGAAGCTGTAAAAGATGGTGTTGAAGCTGCTGCAGAAAAAACTGCAGATGCTGCAAAAGGAGCAGTTGAAGCTACAAAAGACGCAACAAAAGATGCAGTTGAAGCAACAAAAGATGCAGCAGAAAAAACTGCTGAAGTTGTAAAAGATGCTGCTGGAGACGTAAAAGATGCCGCTGCAAAAACAGCAGATGCTGTAAAAGATGCTGCTGGAAACGTAAAAGATGCAGTTACAGGAAAAAAATGTGGTCCAAATTGTAAAAAAGCATGTTGTGCAAATAAAAAAGGACATGTTTGTGATGCTAATTGCAAAAAAAATGGATGTACTGCTAAAAAAGCACACGTTTGTGATGAAAACTGCAAAAAGAATGGATGTACTGCTAAAAAAGCATAAACATATAGTTACATCTACTAACTAAAATATGAAAAAAGCTGTCTTTACTAAGACGGCTTTTTTTTGTAATTTTAACCTGTGGAGGAAACAAATAAACAACGAAAAATTATTCATGTAGATATGGATGCTTTTTATGCTTCTGTAGAACAAATGGATAATCCCGACCTAAGAGGAAAACCACTTGCTGTTGGAGGAGAAGGAGTGAGAGGAGTTGTATCTGCCGCTAGTTACGAAGCTCGAAAATATGGAGTTAAATCTGCAATGAGTGGTTTTCTTGCACGTAAAAAATGCAAACATCTTATTTTTGTAAAACCTCGCTTTGCAAGGTATTCCGAAATTTCTAAACAAATTAGAAATATATTTTTTGACTATACTGATTTGGTTGAACCGCTATCGTTAGATGAAGCATATTTAGACGTAACAAATAATAAAAAACAAAATCCATCTGCAACCTTATTAGCACAAGAAATTAGAAAACGAATTTACGATGAAGTTGGTTTAACCGCTTCCGCAGGAATTTCTTCCAATAAGTTTATTGCTAAAATCGCTTCCGATATTAACAAACCTAATGGACAAAAAACCATTCCTCCAGAAAAAATAATTCCTTTTTTAGAAACCTTAGCTATCGAAAAATTTTATGGTATTGGAAAGGTTACAGCAGCAAAAATGTATAATTTAGGTATATTTAATGGTTTTGATTTAAAAAATAAATCGGAAGAATTTCTTATTAAGCACTTTAATAAATCTGGTGCATATTACTACCAAATCGTTCGTGGTATTTACCATAGCGAAGTAAAACCAAATAGAATTAGAAAATCAATAGCCGCCGAACATACCTTTAAAACCAACCTTACTTCGGAAGTATTCTTGTTAGAGCAACTAGAAAAAATAGCAGATGAGATTGAAAAACGTTTGAAAAAGTCGAAAGTTGCTGGAAAAACAATAACTTTGAAAATTAAGTATAGCGATTTTACGCAGCAAACAAGAAGCAAGACGCTACCATTATTTATTAAAGAAAAAGCGTTGGTTTTAGATACCGTAAAAAAATTATTATACCAAGAAAAAATAAAAAATTCTGTAAGGTTGTTAGGTATTTCGGTAACTAATCTTAATATAAATACAAAAAAGAAAGAAAAAATAGTGGATTTACAACTTAAATTTGATTTCTAAATTCGGAATGATTTTTGAATGTATTAACTTAAAAGCATATATCATGAAAAATTTAATTCTATTCTTATTATTATTGGCGCTATTAACAAAATGTAGTAGTACACAACAAACAACTGCAAGTACAAATTTACCAAAAGATGCTGTTAGAATTGCAAATGATGCATTGGAATATGAAATAATTATTATTGATGCTGGATACAGTTATTACCTGCATACAATAGCAAAACCGATGCATTATTATTCCGAAAATTTTTTAGAAAATAAAAATAGACACTATGTTACTATTTGGAATGATAGAGCCAGAAATCCTGCAAATTACAACAGCAATATTTATGAAAATGTAATTGATTATGATTTTAATATTCATTATGGACTAGAAGTGAATTATAAACTCTATAATTATTTTAAATTTGTAGAATCTGAATACGGTGAAAAATTTTAAGAAAACAAGATATTAAATGATAAAACTAGACATATTAGCTATTGGAGCTCATCCAGATGATGTAGAACTTGGCTGTGGAGCTACCGTAGCAAAAGAAATTGCACTTGGTAAAAAAATTGGAATTTTAGATTTAACTCGTGGAGAATTAGGTACAAGAGGATCTGCAGAAATTAGAGATGTAGAAGCAACAAATGCAGCTAAAATTTTAGGAGTTACTATTCGTGAAAATTTAGCTTTTGCGGATGGTTTTTTTGTAAACAACAAAGCACATCAATTAAAAATAATAGAGATAATTAGAAAATACAAACCCGAAATTGTACTGTGTAATGCTATTGAAGACCGTCATATAGACCATGCAAAAGGCAGTAAATTGGTTAGTGATGCATGTTTTTTATCTGGCTTACGTAAGATAAAAACCTCTGTAAATGGCAAACAGCAAGAAGCATGGCGACCAAAACATGTATATCATTACATACAATGGAATAATATTACACCAGATTTTGTAGTTGATATTTCCGATTATATAAATATTAAAATGGATGCAGTAAAAGCATATAGTTCGCAATTTTACGATCCAAATAGTAACGAACCTACATCACCAATTACAAGTAAAAATTTCTTAGATAGTATTAAATATAGAGCGCAAGACCTCGGAAGACTTATTGGAGTTGCTCATGCTGAGGGATTTACAACAGAGCGTTTTGTTGCGGTAAAATCTTTAGATAAATTAATTTAATTTTTCCTTGCTATAATTAATAAAAAGTTTACATTTGCATCGCAAAATATTTTTGTAAATGGTGGTTGTAGCTCAGCTGGTTAGAGCATCGGTTTGTGGTACCGAGGGTCGTGGGTTCGAATCCCATCTTCCACCCATAATACAAGAGGAGATTTTATCTCCTTTTGACATTTTCGGGGTGTAGCGTAGCCCGGTTATCGCGCCACGTTTGGGACGTGGAGGCCGCAGGTTCGAATCCTGCCACCCCGACAAAAGAGGTTTTCTGAAAAGATAGCCTCTTTTATTTTTTTGGTATTTTACCAAATTCGAATCGCTTGTAATAAAATACTTACTGGATGCTCAGTTTTTCTTTTTGTTCCATCTAATATTTGATGTCGGCAGCTAGTTCCTGCTACGGCAATTTTTACTTCTTCTTTGGTATTCCTTACTTTTGGAAATACAGAATTTTCTCCTATCTGCATACTTAGGTTATAATGTTCTTTTTCGTAACCAAAGGAACCTGCCATACCACAGCATCCTGTATTAAACAAAGTAACGGTATAGTTTTTTGGTATGTTTAACATATCGAATGTTGCTTGTGGTGTGGATAGTGATTTTTGGTGACAGTGTGTATGGATTTTTACAGTTTTTGTTTCGTTTGTAAACTGTTTGCTTGTAATATTTCCTTTTTTTATTTCGGCACTTATAAATTCTTCTATGGTAAATGTATGTTTAGCAATTTTTTTTGCATCTTCAATATTGTTTGCTAAGCGTAAATACTCATCTCTAAATGTTAGAATGGTGGATGGCTCAATACCTATGAGTGGTGTTTTGGCACTTATTTTATCTTTAAAAATAGCAATATTTTCGTTGGTTCGTTTTTTTGCAACTTCTAAAAAGCCTTTAGATATCTGTGCACGTCCGCTTTCGGTATGGTTTACAATTAGAATGTTATAATTTAATTTTTGCAATAGGTTATAGGTATCCTTTCCGACTTGTGTATCGTAAATATTGGTAAATTCATCTACAAAGAGGTAAACGGATTTTACTCCTTGCTGCTTGTTTGGTGTTTGCTTGTTTAGCCAGTTTCTAAAGGTTTGTTTTGCGTATTTTGGTATGCTGCGTTCTGTTGCTATTCCTAATATTTGTTTGGTAATTTTTGTGTTTGCAATATAATTGGAAAGGGAAGGAGCGATACGTGCTAATTTGGCGTATTTATTTCCGTTTAGTCCAAATAGTTTATCTCTAAAACGTGGTTTATTATCTTTGTAATATTGGTGTAAAAACTCTGCTTTTAGAGCGGCAATATCTACGTTACTCGGACATTCACTTGCACATGCTTTACAGCTTATACATAAATCAAATACTTCTTTTAATTCTTTGTTATTGAATGGGTTACTCTTATTGTTTTTAAAGTTTTGCGTTAAGAATTCTCGCAAGGCATTAGCACGTGCTCTTGTAGTATCTTTTTCGTTTTTTGTAGCTCGGTAACTTGGGCACATTACGCCTCCTGCGCTTACTGGTTTTCTACAATCGCCAGAGCCGTTACATTTTTCTGTTAATCGTAATATACCTTGGTTATCTTTAAAATTTAAAATGGTTGGTATCTCTGGTTCTTTACGATTTACTTCGTAACGTAAGGATGCATCCATTTTAAAGGCATCTATAATTTTACCTTTGTTAAATATATTATTTGGGTCGAATGTGGTTTTTATTCGTTTTAGCAGTTCGTAATTTTTTGTACCAATCATTTGGGCTATAAATTCGGCTCTTACAATACCATCGCCATGCTCACCACTAAACGAGCCTTTGTACTTTTTTACTAATTTGGCTACATTATTGGTTATTTCTTTAAATAGTTGTACGTCTTTTTGTTTTTTTAGGTTTAGTATTGGTCGTAGGTGTAATTCTCCTGCTCCTGCATGTGCGTAATAGATGGCTTTTTGCTTGTAATCTTCCATCATTTTGGTAAATTCTGCAATGTAGTTTGGTAAGTCTTCTAAAGCAACTGCGGTATCTTCGATACAGGCAACGGATTTTTTATCGCCTATAATATTTCCTAATAATCCGAGACCTGCTTTTCGTAAATGGATTACTTTTTGGATGTCGTTTCCGATTATTTTTACATGTGCATATCCGTAATTTTGTTGCTCTAAATCTGCAATTAATTTTGTTGCTAGTTGTTGTGTTTCTTCTTTGGTATTTGCGGCTACTTCTAGCATTAATATTGCTTCTGGATTTCCTTGTACAAAAAATCGATTTTTGGCTTGTTCTCGATTGCTTTTTGTACAATCTAGGATGGTTTTGTCCATTAATTCGCACATGTACAAATTGTGTTTCATGGCAACTTGTACTGCTTTTAAACTTTCTGATATACTGCTAAAATGCGAGGCTACTAGTAAAGAGTGTTCTGGTGGTAAATCATTTAATGCTAGTTTTATACTTGTTGTTATTGTTAGTGTTCCTTCGCTTCCACAAAGCAAGGCTGCAAGGTTGGTATTTTCTTCTTTTCCGCCAAATAACCGAAAGTCTAAAAGGTTGTCTATAGCATATCCTGTATTTCTACGATGGATTTCTTTTTTGGGAAATTCTTTTTGTATTTCTTGTTGGATTTGAATGTTAGAGAGTTCCTTATAAATCTGTTTATAAATTTGGTTTTCTAGACTGTTTCCTATGGATTTTTGTGTAAATTCTTGTGCGTTTAAAGAACGAAATTTTACTTCCGAGCCATCGGAAAGAATCGTTTCTAATTCCAACACTTTATCTCTAGTTACGCCATACTGAATGGAGGTGGTGCCTGAGGAATTATTGCCAACCATGCCGCCAATTGTACAGCGATTGGAAGTGGACGTGTTTGGTCCAAAAAACAGTTTGTAGGGTTTTAAAAAGAGATTGAGTTCGTCTCTGATAATGCCTGGCTGTACGGTAACGGTTTTTTCGTGCTCGTCAAAGGCTAGTATCTCGGTAAAGTGTTTGGAGATATCGACCACGATTCCATTGCCAACGCATTGTCCTGCTAACGAGGTTCCTGCGGCTCTTGGTATTAGCGTAATTTTATGTTTTGTTGTAAATGAAATTAGGGTTTTTAAGTCCGTTTTGTTTTTTGGATAGGCTACGGCTAATGGTATTTTGCGATATACAGATGCGTCTGTGGCATAAATACTTTGGTGTAATTTGTCGTAATGTAAGGTGCCTTGCAGTTTGTTGTGGAGTTCTTTAAGGTAATTTACCATGATTTTGGGTATTCAATTAGCTGACTTGTTCGCCATTTTTAATGGTTTTTTTTGTTTCTAATAAAACGACTTCTTTTCCGTTTTGTATGCCTAATATGAGGCATTCGCTAAGAAAATTAGCGATTTGCTTGGGTTTAAAGTTTACGACTGCTGATACTTGTTTTCCTAATAGTGCTTCTTTGCTATATAGCGCTGTTATTTGTGCGGATGTTTTTTTTATGCCTAACGCACCAAAATCAATTTGAATTTGATAGGCTGGTTTGTGTGCTTTTGGAAAGTCTTGTACGTCTATAATAGTTCCTATTCGTATGTCCACTTTTGTAAAGTCTTCGTATGTGATTAGTGCTTTCATTTGTTTTTAGTTAAACATTTTTTTAAATACCCACGGCGGTCCGATAAGTAAAAATTGTACATCTTTAAAGAAGGATGGTTTTTTACCTTCTACATGGTGTCCGTAAAATTGTCCGATCCATGCGATGACAAAAATTAGAATTGATGTATATAATATGGATGTTTGTTTGCTTAAATAGTAATTTCCGACAATACAGAGTACGGAAAATACAAACATGGTTAGAAATGTTTTAACGGATAGTCGCAAATAAAACGCCAATATTGGTATTACTAGGATGGTTGCCCAATTTTCGATGAGAGGGTTTCCGAGTCCAATTTTGGTTTGTAATAGGCTAGGAGTAATACTCATAAAGAGTCCTATGATACTAAAATAGATGGCTGGTACACATATATAGTGTATGGTTTGGTTGGTTTTATTTTGATGACTAACGGCGTATTCATCGAACCAGTTTTGTTGTGTTTTCATCGTTTTGGTTTAGTTGGCTCTAAGTTACGATTATGATGGTTGTTGGGCAAATTTTTTTTTGGTTTGGGTTTTTGGAGGTTAAACGCAAAGGGCGCAAAGGTTTTTTTTGGTTCTAGCAAAGGGCGTGAAGACGAGGTGTAAAGCTGGGGATTTGTGGTAATTTAACGTGAGTTCGATTTAAGCAATAGCTTTATTTGGTAGAAATCTATCCAAGTTTATGCTTGGTTTTTTAGGTAAAAAAGAATAAGCAACTAAAGCAGCGATCATATTACCAATAAAATTTTCAAAACTTCTGTGTCTGGAATGTTCTATTTGGCAACTATTCTTTAATAAGTCATTTACGGATTCTATAATAGCTCTTTTTCTAAGAATTACCCTGTCCATAAAATCCATTGCTTTTTTCTTCATATTTTTCCTTACTTTAGTTATTAAATGAATACCATCTAC
>WFMU01000326.1 GCA_015488935.1 Flavobacteriaceae bacterium
ATATTATAAAGATGTTAAAGCAAATAAACTATATAAAGATACTTTAGCAGAAAAGATTACAGCACCTAGTATCTTAGCTGATTTTTCGGATAGAGATAAAATTAAAATATTAAAAAATGCAGCATCTAATTTAGAATATACCTTAACTAATTTAAAAGCAACGCAAAACCGCTTTAAAAATAGAGAAGCCAGAATAAACAGATACGATGTTGAATACTACAATCGTATTGCATTTTCATTGGCATGTTTGGTATTATTTTTAATTGGAGCACCATTAGGCTCTATTATTAGAAAAGGAGGATTTGGTGTACCAATGATAACGGCCATTGTAATTTTTGTAATTTATCACTTTGTAGGAGTATTAGCAAGAGGAATGGCAGATACAGGTGAAATTGCACCTATGTTAGGTGGATGGTTTTCTACAATATTAATGTTGCCTTTAGGAATATTTTTAATATTTAGAGCAGTAAAAGACAAAGGATTATTTGATTTAAATACATTCTTACAATCCATAACACAATTGTTTACGAAGAAAAAAGTGAAAATGGAATAATTTGAATTCAAAGCCCAAAATCTAAATTCCAAAATCTAAAACCCAAAATCCAATCCCGAGACTTCGGGGCAAAATCTAAAAACCAAAATCCAATCCGAGACTTTGGGGCAAAATCTAAATTCCAAAACCCAAAATCCAATCCCGAGACTTTGGGGCAAAATCTAAAACCAATCCTTAATAATTGTCTCTTCGATGTTTAAGTTAGAAACGTGTTTAAACTCATTACTATTAGAATCGTAATTGTAATCTTTACGCCAATCGGTATGATTTTTTGCAAGAGCAATAATACTATCACAAACAAACTCAATTTCTTTATTAGTACTAGTTGGATGAATAGACATACGAATCCAGCCAGGCTTATCAATTAAGCAGCCATCAGCAATTTTATCTACCAATTCATGCGAAGTTATTTGATCTACATGTAATAAATAATGACCGTAAGTACCAGCACACGAACAACCACCACGAGTTTGAATACCAAAGCGATCATTTAAGATTTTAACTCCTAAATTAAAATGTAAATCATCAATATAAAAAGAAAAAACACCAAGACGTTCGGTATGTTGTTTGGCAAGGATATGAATATTAGGAATAACACTTAATTTATTAAAAATAATAGCATTTATTTCGTGCTCTCTATGCAAAATATTTTCAACACCCATTGCCTCTTTTAACTTTATTGCAAGAGCAATTTTAATAGTTTGTAAAAAAGCAGGAGTACCACCATCTTCACGGACTTCAATATCATTAATATAAGAGTGTTCTCCCCATGGATTTGTCCAGCTTACCGTTCCTCCGCCAGGATTATCGGGAATGGTGTTTTTATATAATTTTTCGTTAAAAATAAGCACACCAGAAGAAGCAGGACCACCAAGAAATTTATGTGGTGAAAAGAAAATAGCATCAAAATATGCTTGGTTATCTTTGTGCATATCTATATGTACATAAGGAGCAGAACAAGCATAATCTACAAAACACAAACCCTTGTGTTGGTGGATTAACTTTGCAATTTCATACACTTTGGGTTGAATACCTGTTACATTAGAACAAGCAGTAACCGAAGCAATCTTAATATTTCTATTTTCGTATTTTTTTAATAATTTATTAAAACTATCAAGACAAACCAAGCCTTTATCGCAATGTGGAATAATTTCTACATCAGCAATAGTTTCTAACCAAGAAGTTTGATTGGAATGATGTTCCATGTGCGTAATAAACACAATAGGTTTAAGCGCCTCTGGAACCGTAGTATATTGCTTTAAATTATCGCTAATTCGCAAACCTAAGATACGTTGAAATTTATTGACAACACCAGTCATTCCACTACCTTGCGTAATTAAAATATCATCATCATTAGCATTAACGTGTTTTTTTATAATTTGTCTGGCTTTGTGATATGCCTTTGTCATTACAGAGCCAGTAACCGAAGTTTCTGTATGTGTATTGGCAACAAAAGGACCAAACTCATTTAATAGTTTTTCTTCAATAGGTCTGTATAATCTACCACTTGCAGTCCAATCGGTATAAATAATTCTTTTTTCACCGTAAGGCGAAGTAAAAGTTTTGTTAATACCAACAATATTTTCTCTGTATTTTTTAAAATAATTTTCTAAACTCATTTTAACAAAAAAACAATTACGATTAGTTATAATGCGTGTAAAAATACAAAAGAAAATACATCTACTTCTAAAAAATACTTTTTTAGAAGCATTTAAAAGAAAAAAGTAATATTATTGAAATGGATAAATCTTTGAAAAGACTAAAAGAAAATAGTATATTTGTTCTTTTATACAATTATATATATTTATTTTAATTAAAAAAGAGTACATGAAAAATTACATAATCATTGCATTTCTATTTTTTTATAGTTATAGC
>WFMU01000327.1 GCA_015488935.1 Flavobacteriaceae bacterium
AATTCCAAAACCCAAAATCCAAATTCCAAAATCCAAAATTCAACCCCGGGATTTCGGAGGAAAATTCCAACATCTAACATTTATCACGATACAATTTTTCTTCGTTTTCGGAAGCTTTGGACTACGAAAAACTACTCGATAAGACGTTATTCTAAAAAATAATAATTCAACATTCAACCCCGAAACTTCGGAGGAAAATTCCAAATTCCAAATTCCAAATTCCAAAATCCAAATTCCAAATTCCAAAATCCAAAATTCAACCCCGAGACTTCGGGACAAAACTCATAATCCAAAACAATAAAAACCTCTCTATTTCAAAGTTTTAGCCAATTCATTAAAATCCAAACCACCATAATTCCCCGAACTCATTAAAAGTACATTTGTATTCTTAAAATCTTGTTGAAATAAAAAATTTCTAAAATCTTTAGGTGCTGTAAAAACAATTAAATCCTCTCGATTAAAAGCAGCCAAAATTTGTTGTTTGCTAACAGGAGCCAATTTTTTTATAGCAACAGCATCAGGCGAATAAAAAACAACTGCTTTATCTGCAAATTGTAATGCATTGTGATATTCCTTTAAAAAATCAGGATTTAAACTACTGTAGGTATGCAATTCCAAACAAGCGAGTAAAGTCCTATTTTTATATTGCTCTTTTACCGATTTGGTAGTTGCTTTTACTTTACTTGGCGAATGGGCAAAATCTTTAAAGATAACTGTAGAATCATTTTCGGCAATCTTTTCTAAACGTTTACTTGCACCACTAAAACTCATTATAGCTTCGTAAAAAGCATCTTCTTGTACACCAATTAATTGACAAATCCATTTAGCACCAGCAAGATTTTGTAAATTGTGTTTTCCAAAAATTGCTAAAGGTAAATTTCCAGTTTCGGTTTTTAGATAGCTAATACCATTTTCAATAACATGTTCTGGTGTTTTGTAGGCGTATTTTTTAATATTGGCAGTAGAGTTTGCAACAATATTTTTAAGCGTTTCATCTTCTTCAAAGTAAACAAGCATTCCGCCAGGTGTAATTTTATCAATAAAAACAGCAAATTGTTCGTTGTAATTTTCAACCGTAGGAAACACATTAATATGGTCCCAAGCAATTCCGCTAAGCAAAGCAATATTAGGTTTATACAAATGAAATTTTGGACGTAAATCAATAGGTGAACTCAAATATTCATCGCCTTCTAAAATAATAAATTCATTATCTTCGGTTAGTTTTACCATCGTTTCAAAACCTTCTAATTGTGCGCCAACCATATAATCTACATCCATATTATGGTAGTTTAAAACATGTAAAATCATCGAAGTAATTGTTGTTTTTCCATGGCTACCACCAATAACAACACGCGTTTTATTTTTAGATTGCTCATATAAAAATTCTGGATACGAATAAATAGTAATTCCCAATTCCTGTGCTTTTAAAAGTTCAGGATTATCCGCTTTAGCATGCATACCTAAAACAATGGCATCTAAATTTGTATTAATTTTATTAGGAAACCATCCAAATTCTTTTGGTAACAAACCGTATTTTTCTAAACGAGATTTTGAAGGGTTGTGAATGGTATCATCAGAACCAGTAATTTGGTATCCTTTTTTGTGTAATGCAATGGCTAAATTGTGCATGGCAGAACCGCCAATGGCAATAAAATGTATGTTCATCTACTTTTAATTATCTAGTACAAAAATACAAATTTTTACCGTTTCCCTAAACAAAAACACTACTTCGCTCATTACTATTAGTTTTAGGAATACTTTTTGCTATCTTTGTTACGAAATAGAAAAAGAACCATTGAATTAATAAATAAATTCATACTTTCAAAATAAAAAAAGATGAAAAAATTAATAACAGTAGCCATGATTGTATTATTTGCAAATGTATTAAATGCCCAAAGTAACTATAAAAGTAATTGGGAGAAAGTGCAAAAATTCGATAATGAAGCATTACCAAAATCAGCATTAGCAGAAGTTGAAAATATTTATAGAAAAGCAAAAATAGATAATAACGCAGCACAAATAATAAAATGTGTGTTGTATAAATCTAAATATGCATTAATTTTAGAAGAAGATGCACAGTTAAAAATAATAAACGATATAAAAGCAGAAATTGCAAAGGCAAAAGCACCAGAAAAAAATATGCTCGAAAGTATTTTGGCAAATTTATATTGGCAATATTTTCAGCAAAATAGATATCAGTTTTACAACCGAACAAATACTGCTAAAAAAGTAGATGCAGAAGATTTTAGAACTTGGGATTTACATACTATTTTTGAAGAAATTGACACGCACCATCAACATGCATTACAAGATGCATTAATCTTGCAAAATGCAGATTTATCTCAATTTGATGAGGTATTACACGTACAAAAAGGAGCCAAAAAATTTAGACCAACAGTATATGATTTTATTGCCAATAAAGCATTAGATTTTTATAAAACAGGAGAAAGTAATTTGGCACAACCAGCCTATAAATTCGAAATTACTAAAGCAGATTTTTTAGGAGATAATAAAACATTTATAAAAGCAGGTTTTTCATCGAAAGATACTAAATCTCAAAAATTACAAGCCTTAAAAATATATAAAAACCTTACTTATTTTCATTTAAAAGATAAAGATAAAACAGCACTTGTCGATTTAACTTTAGGCAGATTAGATTTTGTAAGGCAAAATGCAAGAATTACAGACAAAGAAACCGTTTATTTAGAAACACTAAAAAAGTTACAAAAAGAGTATAGTAAAAGCTCCATAGTAACAGAAATAGATTACCGAATAGCAATATATTACCAACAAGAAGCAAACAAATATGCGGCAAAAAAAGACAAAACCTATCAGTTTAAACTTAGAGATGCCATTGCAGTTTGTGATGCTGCAATAGCAAAATATCCAGAATCAAACGGTGCAAAAAAATGTCAAAATTTAAAAGCACAAATTGCATTGCCAAATGTAAATATTAAAAACGAAAGATATGTTGAAGTAAACAAAGAAAGTAGGCTGTTAGTTAGTTATAAGAACACCACAAAACTATATTTTAAAGTATATAAAATAACACCACATTTTGAAGAAGAAATAGATAAAATATACGAATACCAAAAGAAATTAACAAGAATAAAACAACTGCAAAAGGTTGCAGATTTTAGCAATACACTAAAAACAGAAAACGATTACCAATTGCATACCACAGAAATTATATTTCCGAAATTAAAACAAGGAGAATATCTAATTTTGGCATCTTCGGATATGAATTTCAATGATAAAAATGATTATGCATATAGTTTTATACAAGCAACAGATATTGCTTTAGTAGAAGAAAATGCAGATCGTAGTTATCGCTATCAAATTGTAAATAGATTTACAGGAAAACCATTACAAGGAGCAAACGTACATATTAAAAATTACAAAGTAAATAATTACAATAAAGCAATTGATAAAACTTTGGTTACAGATGCAAATGGCTATGTTGCATTAACGTCTAATTACCATCATAATTTAGTAGAAATAACGGTAAATTATAAAGATAGTAAAGGTGTTTTTAGATATTTTAAAATAAATAAAAAAGATTTTAGAAATAAAGATAGTCACAATTTTAAAAACAATAGCATTTTTGTATTTACCGATAGAAGTATTTACAGACCATCGCAAACAGTGTATTTTAAAGGAATTGCTATTGAAATGAGAGAAAATAAATCGGTAGTAATACCAGACAGAAGTGTCTTGGTAACACTAAAAGATGTAAACCAGCAAGATGTAAAAACATTAGAATTAAAAACCAATGAATTTGGTTCGTTTAGTGGCGAATTTATATTGCCAAAAAACGGTTTAACAGGTCGCTACGAAATAGAAATACACGGTGTAGAAAGTTTTATGAATAAAATACCTTTTATGGGTAAAGAAGGTGTTTATGGCAATTCAGGATTTTGGGTAGAAGAATACAAACGACCAAAATTTTCTGCAAAATTTAATCCTGTTAAAGAAACATTTAAACTCAATGATAGTGTAAAAATAAAAGGTACGGCTCTCGCTTACGCTGGAAGTAATATTACCGATGCAAAAGTGGTATATCGTGTAAAAAGAAACGTACAATATCCAAGATGGTGGTATTGGTATAAACCTTATGGATTTAATTCCGAAGCACAAGAAATAACACATGGCGAAACAAAAACAGATGCTAATGGAATTTTTGAAATTACCTTTGTAGCTCAGCCAGACTTAAGTGTAAATAAAAAAGATTTGCCTGTTTTTAATTATGAAATTATAGCAGATATAACCGATATTAATGGCGAAACTAGAAGTACATCTACCATTGTTCATGTAGGATATCACTCGCAAAAAATAGATATTTCGGTAGCCAATAAACTAGATAAAACTAAAAAAGATAATAAAATAACACTAAATAGTAAAAATCTAAATGGCGAATTTGTAGCAGCAAAAGGCATATTGAAAATATACAAAATAAAAGCACCAAAGTTTGTACTTCGCAATCGTTCGTGGGCAGCACCAGACTATCAAGAAATACCACAAACCACATTTGAGCAATTATTTCCACACGATGTGTATATCACAAATACCAAAGAAGAAGAAAAAGGAGAAATGGTATTTACAGCAAAATTTGATACCTCAAAAAATAAAGAAGTAACCTTAAAGAAAATGAAATCGTGGCTTTCTGGAAGTTATGTTGCTATTGTAGAGAGTAAAGATAAATTTGGACAAGAAATTACAGATAAACAACGATTTACCATAGCAAGTGATAACGATAAAAAAGTTGCGGATAAGCAATTGTTTGATATTACACTAGACAAAGAAGATTATAAAGTAGGAGAGGATGTTATTGTAAAAGTAGGATCTGCTTCTAGCGATATGACCGTAGTGATAAACGTAGAAAAGGAAGATAAAATTGTAGCAACCAAAATCGTACACTTAAACAATGAAATAAAAACGGTAAAAATTCCTGTAAACGAAAAAGATTTAGGAGGATTTGGAGTAGCATATCATTTGGTAAATTACAATTCCTTTTTAAGCGGTATGCTAAATATAAGCGTACCATATCCAAAAATGGATTTAGAAATTGAGACACTTACCTTTAGAGATAAAATACAACCAGCATCGCAAGAAACATGGAGTTTTAAGGTAAAAGGATGTAAAAAAGATAAAGTAGTTGCAGAGTTATTAACTAGTATGTACGATGCAAGTTTAGACCAATTTAAACCACATAATTGGCAATTTCAACCAATTTACCATAAAGGCTATTATCCATCATCCATGGCAAATGCAGGACGAAGTTTTGGAGTAAACAACTTTAGAATGTACCAAAAAGGACCAAAATATGTAAATATAACCTATCAGGCTTATGAAGATTTAAATTGGTTTGGATTGCATTTTGGTTATGGTAGAAGATTTGGATATATGGCAGAACCAATGTTGGCAGAAGCTAAAGGATTGCGAATAAGAGGAAAACGTAGGAAGATAGCTAAAAAACTAAAACGAATGAATAGATCTGCACAACAAGAAATGGCGGCGGTTGCAAAAGCTGAAATGGATGAAGTTGTTGTGACAGAAAATCAAGGTTTTATTGCACAAAATACCAATGGAAATGATACTGGCGGAAACGACACAGATAAAAAAGAAGAAGACTTTAGTAATGTTAAGATAAGAACCAACTTTAACGAAACGGCATTTTTCTATCCACAACTAAAAACCGATGCCCAAGGCAATGTCAGTTTTAGTTTTACTGCGCCAGAGAGTTTAACCAAATGGAAAATGCAATTATTGGCACATACCAAAGACTTACATTCGGCAATAAAAACCTTAGAAACCATTACTCAAAAAGAATTGATGGTACTGCCAAACGCACCGCGATTTTTACGTCAAGGTGATGAAATAATACTAAGTAGTAAAATAGCAAATCTAACTGCAAAAACGTTAAATGGAAGTGCACAATTAGAACTTGTAGATGCCATTACCAATAAAACCATCGATATAGATTTAGGAAATGAGGTAAAAACAAAAACATTTCGTGTTGATGCCAACGGCAACACCAATGTATCGTGGACATTGCATATACCAGAAAACATCCAAGCAGTACAATATAAAATAGTAGCCAAAGCAGGAAACTATTCCGATGGCGAACAAAGCGTACTACCAGTGCTTACCAATAGAATGTTGGTAACCGAAACACTACCTATGTGGATACGAAGTAATCAAACAAAAACATTTACCTTAGATAAGTTAAAGACCAATAGTTCGAGTACCTTAAAAAATCACAAATTAACTTTAGAGATAACCTCCAATCCAGCATGGTACGCTGTACAAGCCTTACCATACTTAATGGAATATCCGTATGATTGTGCAGAGCAAACCTTCTCAAAATACTATGCAAATACATTGGCTTCGCATATTGCCAATTCCAGTCCACGAATACAAGAAGTATTTAAACAATGGAAAAATAGCGATGCTTTGTTGAGTAATTTAGAGAAAAATCAAGAATTAAAATCACTAATAATACAAGAAACACCATGGCTTAGAGATGCACAATCCGAAACCGAACAAAAGAAACGAATCGCTTTACTATTCGATTTAAATAAAATGCAAAACGAGCAAGATGCAGCCATCAAGAAATTAAAACAAATGCAAATGGCAAGTGGTGGATTTCCATGGTTTAAAGGAAATAGATATGAAAACCGATACATTACACAACATATTGTAGCAGGATTTGGACATTTGGATAAATTAGGAGTGTATGAAAAGCAAGGCACAAGAAGTAAGATGCAAGAAATGACAAGCCGAGCAGTTTCTTATTTAGATACACAAATTTTAAAAGATTATAATAAACTTCTAGAAAATGCAAGAAAAATATTTGCCAATGATACAGATAAGGAGCAAAAAATTAAAGACTATTTAAAGCAAAATCACACAAGTCATTTTCAAGTACATTACCTATATGCACGATCTTTTTACAAAGGACAAAAAGTACCAAAAAAGGTAAAAGTAGCATTAGATTATTATACCAATCAGAGTTATACTTATTGGAAAGATTACAACTTGTACAGCAAAGGATTAATAGCCTTAATAGCACATAGAAATGATAATAGTACGGTTGCAAACAAGGTGTTAAAATCATTAAAAGAAAATGCCATTACAAGCGAAGAATTAGGTATGTACTGGAAATCCAACACAAGTAGTTGGTTTTGGTATCAAGCACCAATAGAAACACAAGCCTTATTAATAGAAGCTTTTTCGGAAATAGAAAACGATATAAAAACGGTAGATAATCTAAAAATATGGTTACTTAAAAACAAGCAAACCAATCGATGGAAAACAACCAAAGCAACTACCGAAGCAGTATATGCATTATTATTGCAAGGAACAGACTGGATAAAAACAACAGAATTTGTAGAAGTAACGGTAGGTAAAAAAACCATAAATCCATTAGCATTAGAAGAAACAAAAGTAGAAGCAGGAACAGGATATTACAAAACGAGCTGGACTGGAAATGAAATTACGCCACAACAAGCAACAGTAACCATAAAAAAACAAGGAAAAGGAATTGCTTGGGGTGCAATGTACTGGCAATATTTTGAAGATTTAGATAAAATAACAAGTGCAGAAACACCATTAAAACTAAAGAAAAAATTATTCCTAAAAACAAATACCGACAGAGGAGAGCAATTAACAGAAATTACAGGCAAAACAAAATTAGAATTAGGTAATTTAGTACGAGTACGTATTGAGTTGCGTGTAGATAGAGTCATGGAATTTGTACACATGAAAGACATGCGAGCGGCAGGATTTGAACCAATAAACGTACTATCGCGTTACAAATGGCAAGATGGTTTAGGGTATTACGAAAGTACCAAAGATGCAAGTACCAACTTTTTCTTTGATAGATTGTCAAAAGGAGTTTATGTGTTTGAATATGATTTACGAGTAAGCAATCAAGGAGATTTCTCTAATGGAATTACAAGCATACAATCGATGTACGCACCAGAATTTTCTAGTCATAGCAATGGAGTGCGTGTAAAGGTAAAGTAAGAAAGAAAAATTCAGGGTTTCACTTTCCCGAAGTCTCGGAGTGAATCCTTGACTAATTATCGTTTAGCCATAACTCTCTCAAAACTTCAGGAAAATGAAGTACCAACTTATTAAATTCTGAAAATGTTATTCACACAGTGACTTGGAGTTATGGTGTGAATTTCGTTAGGGTTTCACTCTAAGTGAAACCCTCTCTAAAATAAAAAAGTTACAACACTCTTGTTTCTGTACCAAGATCCTGCTCCTTTTGTTCCTATTACTTTTATGGGAGATATCGATGGAGACAAAAAAATGGGTTTAATCATTAATTCAAGTAATCATTTTAGTTTAACAAGGCAAGTTTTATTTTTAACAAAACCAGTTAATCCGAATGAAAATGTAAAGACAATAGGTAAATTTGATAAGTATTGTTGTTAATAGCCATTTTATATTTTGGTGAAAGAAACGGAATTACTTATAGATAATGAGGGTTTCACTCCAAGTGAAGCCCTCACTAAAAAAAAAATATTTTTATTAAAACCAGTTAATCCGAATGAAAATGTAAAGACAATAGGTAAATTTGATAAGTATTGCTGTTAATAGCCATTTTCAACTTTGTTTCTAAAATAGAAAATAACTACATTTGTGTTTATTAGATTCAATATTAACTATGAAAAACAAATAATCCAACTCGTACCGTAACTTAAACCTACGATATGAACAAAAAAACTAAAAAAATGCAATTTGAAAAAAGCTATTTATATCACATTTACAATCAAGGTAACAACCAAAGAAAAGTTTTCTTTCATAGAGAGAATTATCTTTTCTTTTTAGAAAAAATAAAAATACATATTTCCCCTTTTGCGGATATTATTGCTTGGTGCTTGATGCCGAACCATTTTCATTTAATGGTGCTGGTGAGAGAAACAGAATTACCAATAAATAGTGAGGGTTTCACTCCAAGTGAAGCCCTCACTAAAAAAACGATTAACGATAGCATAGGTATAATTTTACGATCTTACACAAGAGCTATTAACAAACAAGAGAATACCACAGGTTCCTTATTTAGGAAAAAAACAAAAGCAGCATGTATTAATTGTCCTAAATTAACCAAAATACCTTCTTGGGTTTTAAGTGAAACCACAACGACACACTTCTCCGAAAAACAATATCCGCAAGTATGTTTTGATTACATACATCAAAATCCAGTAAAAGCTGGATTGGTTAAAAATGAGGAAGATTATGAATTTTCTTCTGCGAAAAATTATGCTGGTTTGGAAAAGGATAGTCTTGTAAATAAAAATATTGCATTGGAATATATTGATTATCAGAATAGTCAGGATTTCACTCCAAGTAAAACTCTGACTTCGAATCATCGTATCACTAGAGCAAGTAAAAACACAACAATGAATCCAGAACTCGAATTAGCCTTAAATTTTGTAGAAAAAACCGATAGAAATATTTTTCTAACAGGAAAAGCAGGTACAGGAAAAACAACATTCTTACATCAAATAAAAAAAGAATCTTTAAAACGATTGGTGGTAGTTGCACCAACTGGTGTTGCTGCCATTAATGCAAAAGGTGTTACCATACACTCTTTTTTTCAGATGCCATTTGGCCCAATTATTCCTGGTGTAGCAGCAAAAAAATCAAAATTCAAGTTTGGAAAAGCTAAAATTGATATTATTCGCTCTTTAGATTTATTAATTATCGATGAAATTTCTATGGTTCGTGCCGATTTACTCGATGGTATCGACCAAGTTCTTAGACGCTACAAAAATAGAACTAAAGTTTTTGGTGGCGTACAAGTATTAATGATTGGCGATTTACAACAACTCTCTCCTGTAGTAAAACCATACGAATGGGAATTGCTAAAACCACATTACGAAACGGCCTTCTTTTTTAGTAGTCATGCATTTCAACAAGCAAACGCCGTTAATATTGAACTCAAACATATTTACAGACAAGATAATGCTGTATTTATTACTATACTAAATGAAATTAGAAACAATAATTTATCTGCAGCATCCGCCGCTATTTTAAACGAACGATACCAACCAAATTTTGAACCAAAAAAAGAAGATGGTTACATTACATTAACCACACATAATAATAGAGCAAATA
>WFMU01000328.1 GCA_015488935.1 Flavobacteriaceae bacterium
ATTTATGCAATAGACACTAAAAATGAATTAATTAGGTTGCAAAAAGAACAGATTAGGATTCAAAATGAATTATTAGAAGCAAAAGAAACTATCATAAAACTCACAAATTCTATCAACAAATTAAAAAACAAATAAATTGTATATTTTTTAGTTGTTAGGTTTTGTTGCTCCTAAGTCTATGATTTAGTTTTGCCCCGAAACCTCGGAGTTGAATTATGAGTTTTTTAAATTGAGAATTAAGAATTCCCAAAAGCTATTAAAAGAAAAAATGGAAATTTATAGCCAAAAAAATTACTACTTAAAAGTCTAAAAAGCCAAAATAGACGATAGAAAGGAACTGTAAGAAAATAGGATACTTAAACTGTAAGCTGAACATACTTATTCGATTGTTTTACTACAAATTAACACCTATTACGAACCAAAACACGCTATATAAATCATTTACTCACAACTTTACTATTTTTTTTGATTTCGTGATGTGCTTCACAATTTGTATAAAAACTTAAATTCGAGTTGTAAATGTAACTTTACGAGAAATAAAGACATGCTAAATCTAAAAAAATTAAATAAAAAGGGCTTTTTACAATGTAAAAAGCCCTTTGCTATAATAAGGTAATTATCCTATTTTTTCTTTCCTCCTTTTCTTTGCATTTCTTGTTGCATCTGTGCTTGTTTCATGGCATCATCTATTCGTTGTCTAAAAGCTGATTTCTTTTTTGGTGCTTTCTGTTTATTTACTTGTATCTGTGCATGAATTTTATCTTCATCAATAATATAGTTTTTAATAACTAACATTATTCCAATAGAAATCAATTGCGAAATAAAGTAATAAATACTTAAACCACTACCATATCCATTAAAGAAAAATAACATCATTAATGGAGAAATGTACAACATTAGTTTCATCATTCCTTGCATGTCTGGCATTCCTTCTTGTGCTGGTTGTTGCATACCTGCATTTTGTCCTTGTGTTATTCGCATGTAAAAAAACATGGTTATTGATGCTAATATTGGAAATAGCGAAACATGGCTTCCATAAAATGGTATATGGAAAGGTAATTTTGCTATCTCATCATAAGCAGATAAATCGGTTGCCCAAAGGAATCCTTTTTGACGTAAGTCAAAATTTGCAGGAAAAAATCGGAATAAAGCAAAGAAAATTGGCATCTGCAGCAATGCTGGAACACATCCTGCCATAGGATTAACACCTGCTTTACGTTGTAACGCCATTGTTTCTTGTTGACGTTTCATGGCATTCTCTTTTCCTTTTAATCTATCGTTAATTTCTTGAATTTCTGGTTTTATCACTTTCATCTTTGCACTAGATAAAAAGGATTTATACAGTAATGGCGACATTAATAGTTTTACAATTACAGTCATCAAAACAATTGCCCATCCTAAACTTCCCATAATTGAGCTCAAATAAGCAAATAATGGCACGATAAAGAATTTATTTATCCAGCCAAAAATTCCCCATCCTAAAGGTACTATTCTTGCTAAACTCTTATTTTCGTAAGATTTTAATAATTTAATATCGGTTGGACCATAATACATTTGCATATTAGCAGAGATTTCATTGGGTTGCTTTGGCAAGGTAATGTTGGCAGCAAATTGCTTTAAATATACGGTATCCACTTCTTCATCTTGCATTAAATTATTTGAAGTAAATTTCACGGATTTAAAAGGTGTATCTGTTAATAAAACAGAAGCAAAAAATTGTTTTTTAAATGCAATCCACTCTACATTTTCAGCTTCTTCTTTATCTTCTTTACGCATTGCACTTAGGTAATCAAACTCTTTACCATCGTGTAAATAATCTAATTCTGTATATCTATTTTCGTATTTTAAACTTTTTTCGCTTCGCATTGCTTTTAGTTGCCAATCTAAATTAATACTATTGGATGTATTAATAATATTAGCTAAACCCACAGAGTGAATACTAAAATCTAACATATAGTCGTTAGGTTTTAATACATAACGATATTCTAAATAGTTATTAATATCTACTTTTAAGCGCATCGATAATACTTGATTATCACCATCAATACCAATATTTGGTTCAAAATACATATCTTTTGTATGTATAATTCTACCGTCTTTTGTTTGAAAGGATAAATCTAACAATGCATTGTTATTTTTAATTAAGTACAAATCTTTGGCATCGTATGTTTTAAACTTATTTAATTTTAACGAAGTAATTTGCCCACCTTTATTTGCTACTTTAATTTCTAAAACGCCATTTTTTAAACTCGTTTCATTTGTTTTTGCAGAAGGAAGTGTTGCCGCATAAGCAAACGTACCTCTAGTACTATTTACTTTTGCCATTGCAGTAGAATCCTTTGTATCAAATACAGGTGCAGTTACAATTTCTTGTTTTTTTGTTGTCTGAATTACCTTTTTTGTATTAGCTATCGAATCTTTTATACGTAATTCCTTAGCCTTCTGTTTTTCTAATTCTTCTTTTGAAGGCTGATTTTGATAGATGAATAAAAATGCTAATGCTCCAAGCAAAAGCATTCCTAGTAGTGAGTTGAGATCAAATTTCTTTTCTTCCATATAGTTGATGGTTACCTCTTTTATTTTAGGTAAATTTTTATTGTTCTAAAATTTCGCACAAATGTACTAAAAAGTCATTCATACCTATGTCTATTAGTCAATTTTTATTCCTTTTGTTACAAATCGGAAATATTGGCAGGTTTTTTTGCAATGCTATGTAAGCTTTATTTTTCTTTTATTTAAAATATTATGCAGCATTCGTAAAAATTATTTACACAAAAAATCCGTAGTAAAAACCACGGATTTTGTATATAATAAGGTAAGTTTAGACTTAAGCTAAAACTTCTTTTACTTTATCTGCTGCTTCTTGGAATTCGGTAACCGAAATTACATCTAAGCCACTTTTTTCAATTAATTCTTTAGCTTCGGCTGCATTTGTTCCTTGCAAACGAACAATGATTGGCACATTAATAGTTCCCATATTTTTATATGCATCAACAACACCTTGCGCTACTCTATCACAACGAACAATTCCACCAAAAATATTTACTAAAATTGCTTTTACATTAGGGTCTTTTAAAATAATTCGGAATCCTGCTTCAACACGTTCTGCATCTGCTGTACCACCAACATCTAAAAAGTTTGCAGGTTCTCCTCCAGATTGTTTAATTAAATCCATCGTAGCCATTGCTAAACCAGCACCATTAACCATACAACCAACATTACCATCTAAATCTACATAATTTAAACCAACCGCATTTGCTTCTACTTCGATAGGATTTTCTTCTCTAAAATCGCGCATTTCTGCATAATCTTTATGTCTAAATAGCGAATTATTATCGATTGTAACTTTAGAATCTACTGCAATTATTTTATCATCACTAGTTTTTAAAACTGGATTAATTTCAAATAAAGAAGCATCTGATTTTACATAAGCATTGTATAAAGATGCTACAAAACGTGTCATTTCTTTAAATGCTTTACCAGACAAACCTAAGTTAAATGCAACTTTACGTGCTTGAAAAGGCAAAAGCCCTAATTTTGGGTCTATTTCTTCGGTAAAAATTAAATGTGGTGTTTTATCAGCAACAGCCTCAATATCCATACCACCTTCGGTAGAATACATAATCATATTACGACCAGTAGCTCTATTTAATAAAACAGACATATAAAATTCACTTG
>WFMU01000329.1 GCA_015488935.1 Flavobacteriaceae bacterium
ATGCTATTCTTCTCATTAAATTTTATTTTTAATACATCAAAAGTAATTCTTTTTAATGAAATAGAAATTGTTTTGTTTTTTTATCAAATGATACGAATTCGGTTTCTACTATTTTTTGCAATTTGTCGTTTTCTATTAATTCTTTTTTATTGCCACAAATAAATTCATTTTCGTGCATTAGCCACAAATCATCTGCTACTTGAATTGCTAATTGCAACTCGTGTGAAGATACTATTATTAGTTTCTTTTTTTGGGAGGTTGTTACAATATCTTTTAACAGTTTAAATATGGTTACTTTATTATTGATATCTAAATGTGCCGTTGGTTCATCTAATAAAATAATTGGAGTGTCTTGTGCCAATGCTCTGGCTATCATCATTTTTTGATATTGTCCATCGCTTAATTCATCTACTTTTTTGTTTTTTATTGCTGTGATTTTTGTTTTTTCTATTGCCTTTTGGATGATAAAATCATCTTTTTTTGTTAAGGTTCCTATCCAATTGGTATATACTTGCCTTCCTAATGCAATTAATTCATATACGGTTAAGTTATTTGGTGGAATTCTTTCTGTTAATACAATGCTTACTTTTTTAGATAATTCTACATTGTTATAGGTTTCTATTTTTTGTGAATCGATATAAATATTTCCAGATAATGGGTTTTGTATTTTGGCTATAGTTCGCAATAAGGTAGATTTACCTATTCCATTTTTTCCTAAGAGACAAATTAGTTTAGATTGTTCTACTTTTACATGAATGTTTTTTGCTACTTCTGTTTTTTTCTTTTTGGATGAATATCCAATACTTAAATTTTCTATTTTTAGTATTTCGCTCATTTTTTACTTTCTATATTGGTATATAGTAGTTTTTTTTGTGTTGCTTTTTTTTCAAAATCTGGACAGGTATTTTTTCCTGTAAATCCACCAAACTCACAAACTACATTTTTATCTTTATCATATACATAGGTTAGTGCATCCGGACATTGATAACAGTTATATACCATATACACTTCTTTATCCTTATAGGTATATTGTTCTATTTTTTGTTTGTGAAAGCCTTCCTTTTCAAAATTAGCAACCATCTCTTTTAACCATGTTATTGTTTTTATTGGATTGGTTTTTTTTTCTTTTGTAGCATCCATTTTATTTGTTTTACAGCTGGTTAAGATAATTAATATACTAATGATTATTATATTTTTCATTTTATTATTTTTTGTTATCGTTCTTTTTATACTACTATTTTTTGCTTTCTTATTAGCAACCATATTACTATTGGTGCTCCAAAAAGGGAGGTCATGGCATTTATTGGCAAGGTATATTCGCTATTTGGTATTTGTGCAATGGTGTCGCTTAGTAACATTACTATTGCTCCTAAAATTAGTGCTGCTGGTAATAATATTTTATGGTTAGATGTTTTAAATAGTATTTTTGCTATATGTGGTACTGCCAATCCTACAAATGCTATTGGTCCAGAAAATGCGGTTATTATTCCTGTTAATAATGCTGTTGCTATTAAGGTTATATTTCGCGTAAGCTTTATATTTACACCCATACTTTTTGCATAATTTTCTCCTAGTAACAGGCTGTTTAATGGTTTTATTATGGTTACTACAAGCAACATTCCAATAAGATAAACGATAAAAAATATGCTTAGTTCTTTCCAACTTAAGTTTCCTAGGCTTCCAAAACTCCAAAATAGGTATTGCTGTAATTGTTCGGCGGTGCTAAAATAGGCTAAAACACTTATAATGGCGCTAGTTAAACTTCCAAACATCAGTCCTATGATTAGAATAGACATAGTATTTCGTACTTTTTGTGCTACTATCATTACTGTTAATAACACCAAAAATGCACCTATACTTGATGCGAGTGCTAATCCATAATTAGAAAATGCCAATGCGGTAATATTTGTTCCAAAAAAAGAAGTTCCGAGTACTAATAATGCAACTCCTAAACTGGCTCCAGAGCTTATTCCAAGTATAAATGGTCCTGCAAGTGGATTTCTAAATAGGGTTTGCATCAGTAAGCCACTTACCGATAATCCGCTTCCTACCATTATGGCGGTTATTGCTTTTGGTAGTCGGTAATCTCTTATAATATAATACCATTCTTGCTTACCATCTTCATCGCCAAGCAAACTTAACAACACTTCTTTAAATGGTATGTTTACAGAGCCTAAACTTACATTTAATAGTGTAAATAACAATACTACTACAAGCAATAGAAGAAGATATAATGTGTGTTTGTTTTTTTTCAAAATTGATATTGTGTTTTTACGCAATCTCAAAATCTTGAAGCGTAAAGTTATTTTGCAAAGTTACACAAAGAAATAAGAAGTTTAAATTTCAAAATCAAATTCCAATTGCGTAGGTAATAATCGAAATGTTTTACGATGGTATTTGGTAGCTCCAAATGCTCGGATTCCGTCTCTATGTTGTTTGGTTGGATATCCTTTGTTTTTATGCCAATAATAATCTGGGAATTCTTTGGCTATTTTTTGCATATAATCGTCTCTATACGTTTTTGCCAATACAGATGCTGCTGCGATACTCATAAATTTGGCATCTCCTTTTACAATAGTTTGGTGCGGAATTTTTTTATACGCTTTAAATTTATTTCCATCAACGATAATAAATTCTGGACGAACTTTTAATTTATCGATAGATTTATGCATTGCCAAAATAGAAGCATGTAGTATGTTTATTTCGTCTATTTTTGCTTCGTGTACATAGGCAACTGCATAAGCTAATGCGTGTTTTTCTATAAATGGTCGTAATTTTTCGCGTTGTTTTTCGGTTAGTTGCTTGGAATCGTTTAGTAGATCATGTTCAAAGTCTTCTGGTAAAATAACTGCTGCTGCAACTACTGGTCCTGCCAAACAGCCACGTCCTGCTTCATCGGTTCCTGCTTCTAGTTTGTATTTAGAATATTTATGTTTTAACATGCTGTTTCTGATAATAAAATGCTGGTATTAACAACAGTACAAATATAGGCTGAATTAAAAATCTTCGCACATAAAAAATAGGTAAATAACTTATACTTTGTGTTTGTAGCATTATATTTAGTAATAAACTTAATACTAACAAGGCAATACCATAAAATTGTATGGCAAATTTGAGGTGTTTTTTATCTAAAAATACCAAGTATATAATTCCTAAAGATAAAATGGCATTTAGCACATATCTATATACGATGTTTCCAAATAGTTTTAAGGAATCGTATTCTGGCAGTACTTTGTGCAAATAATCATTTTTAAAATAGTGTGTAAACGGATCGTAAAACAAGGTCGTTTCATAAATTCGTACTGTTATTAATAAAAATACCAATACTAATATTCCTATAATTCGTACAGCTTTATTCATTTTCTAGCTTTTTATAATTAGAAAATTTATTTACCCAAATTACCCAAAGTAAAAAAACCATACCATAAATTATGGCTGGAAATATCACACTATGCAATATTTTTTGGTATTTTGGATATTCTAATATTCCTACGGATAGTATTGCAATTCTAAAAATATTGGTTACATATATTAGTACACTTCCAAAAATTCCATATACAATAGTGGCTTTTATACTTCCTGCAAATGCAATGATAAATGCTAAAAACAAAATGATTATACTTACAGAATTACAACCTTCAATAACTCTTGATACATATTTACCATTCACATAAATTTTTAAAGATAATTCATCTTGGTGCTGTTCTATAAAAGCTTTATATCCTAAAAATTTAATGACATCTGCTGTTTGGTTTGCTACGGTTGTTGTTACTGGCGAACAAGTGTATAAGGTTTTCTTTTCTTGTGTTTTGTTTAAATAATAGCTATACAATCCTACCATTATCGCATAACTGATAAAAAATTTTATTATAAATTGTAGTAAGGCTTTGTTTTTTCGTATCATAATTTAACTGCAAGATACGTAAAGATTTTTGCTAAATACACAAAGGTTTTTTAGATTTTTATTAAAAACGTGAATTAGACATAAAATATAATTTACAGAAATCAAATAAGAGATAATATTTTATACAAAAAAGGTTGCTTTTATTTGATTTCCCTTTGGGTTTGATGAATTTTATATCGAATTCACCTTAAAAAATTTCTGCCAACATACAACGTACACTTCCTCCGCCATTTTCTTCTATGGTTTTTACATCGCTTTTTAGTATATCGCCATGTTTTTCTAGAAGTGTTATTTGTGCTTGGCTTAAACTTTCGTATGCTGTCTCGCTCATTACAATATACTTTTTATCTTTTCCTTGTACTTGCAACATATTTCCAGCAAATTTTGCTACTTGAGCTTCGCTAATATTAATGATTTCTTTTCCTGATTTTTGTAATACTTTTGCCAAATGTTTTCGTTGTTTTTTATCATCTATCGTTTGTAAGCACACTACGGCAAATGTTTCTCCTATACTTAGCATTACATTGGTGTGGTAGATTGATTTTCGCTTTCCATTTACTGTCTGATTTGCTCTAAACAATATTGGTGTATATTCTAAATCTTCGCAAAATTCAATACATAATTCTTCGTTTGTTCTTGGCGATAAAGCACAATATGCAATCATATTTTCTCTATCTAAAACCATACTTCCTGTGCCTTCTAAAAAATAACCTTCTTCTTCAGCTTCTGTATAATCTATAATATTTTCTATTTTAAATCCTTCTTTTTCTATACTATCTAAAATATCTATTCTTCGTTCTAACCTTCTATTTTCGGCAAACATTGGATACATACAAACGTTTCCATTTTTATGAAATGAAATCCAGTTATTCGGAAATATGGCATCTGGTGTATCTGGTTTTTTGGTATCTTCTACTTCAATTACTTTTACGCCTACTTCGGTTAGTTTTTCTACTAATGCGTTAAACTCTTTTAGTGCTTTCGCTTGAATGGTTTTTGGTAGTGATTTTGTTTTTTTCTGATAATGATTATTTACTGCTGTTTCTTCATTTCTTCTAAAAGAAACTGGTCTTATCATTAGTAAGGTATTTGTTATTTGGCTCATCTTTTTAATGTTTTTATTTCTTCGTTCATATTCTTTCTAGCTTGTTTTTCATACCTGTCAAAGAAATAAGTCGTATGGTAAATCTTTGGTTTATTTAAAAAACTGTTTAATACTTTAATTCTATTTAAATTATAAATAATGGTAGGAAAAATTGCATATTCTTTTCGTATTTGTGCTACGTAATCAAAATAGGATTTTTCATCTATTCCTAAAATCGATAAATCGGCATCTACAAAAAAATTTATATCCTTATTCTTATTTTTTTTATGATTTTTTGTTGCAATAATTTGCTGATAACATTGCTCTATTCTATCCGAACTAATGGACAAACTCGTTAACCTTATTTTTGCAAATTCTGCACTTTTTAATTCATTGTCTTTCTTGTAAATGTTATATATAATATCGTGATAATATAATGCAAACAACACAATATCCCAAT
>WFMU01000330.1 GCA_015488935.1 Flavobacteriaceae bacterium
AATAAACTCATAAGCATCTCTACTTCTTTTTTTGGTCTATTCCAATTTTCTGTAGAAAATGCATATAGTGTTAGTACTTTTATTCCTATTTCGGCTGCTGCTTCTACGGTTTCTCTTACTGCTTTTACACCATTTTTATGTCCAAATATTCGAAGTTTTCCTTTTTCTTTTGCCCAACGTCCATTACCATCCATAATTACGGCAACATGTTTTGGGAGTTTTAATGTGTCTATTTTATTTTTCAATTGCATGGTTTATAAGTCTCCGCTATAGCATCCTTTTCTTCCAAAACCAAAGACTAAATTTATTCCTGTAGTAACATACCAATCGTTACTATCTGGATTTCCAAAATTTAAACTGGGAATTGCTGTGTTATTATAATCCAAATTATCTTTAAATGTGTATCTAAATTTTGTTTCAAATCCAATACCTACATTTCTTGCCAATCTGGTTTTATATCCAATACCAAAGGGTACGGTAATTCCTATGTTACTTCCTGTTGTAAATTTTCCTGGTATAGTTTCGCTTTTTACTACATTGTAGCTAAAAGCTGCTAATTCTAAAATAATATATGGTGTTGTTCCCCAACCTTCTTTTGTTAGCGAATAATCGTAATAATTATACTCTATTCCAACAGCGGCTTCTTTTACAACGTTTCTAAAACTATATCCATGTGCATTTCGGATGGCGTTTGAAGCATTTGCATCGTTGTCTTTAATTCTAATATACGATGCAGATACTCGCATTGCCATTCTTGGATTTATATTCCATTTATAAATTAATCCAAATGAAAAATCATTAGGATAAATATAAATTTCTCTTCCTACGTCGCCTATATAGTTACTTCCTCCTACGTGTATGCCTAGTTCGTTAATTTGTGAATAGGAATAGGAGGACATTACTATAAACAGAATTGTTAAAATTCGATTTTTCATTTTAAAAAAAATTGGTTGCAAATATACTAATTCTATCTTTCTTTTTAAGATATATTTTATTTAAACGGTTTTTAGCAAATATATTGCATCTTTTTATAGGTAATAATTTTAAAAAAATGATTTTTTTATTTTTAATTACTGCTGGTCAATAAAAAATGACACCTAAAGATGCTAGTTTAAATATGTGTTATTTTTTAACCGCAAGGAGCACAAAGTTTACGCAAAGTTGTTTCGTTGTTTAATATTCATTAATAAAGCTGTTTTGGCAAAACAGCTTTACCAAAAACAGCTTTACCAAAATATAAACTTCTCTGATTAGTGTTAATCGTTTTTTATAAATTCAACATTCAACCTCGAAACTTCGGGGCAAAACCCAACATTCATAACGCAACTATCTTGCATCTAAAAGTAAAGTGCCATACATCTTTTATCAGACAAAAATGATTTTAATTGTTTCTTACATCTTCTCCCCAAAGTAATTTATTTCGTAATGTTTTTAAAAATGTTTGGTCGTAAAGTTGTACTATTTTTATAGTAAAAGGTGCTTTTTCTACAAAAATTATGGTATTATTGGGTATGGTTGTTATTCGTGAATCTAACGATAATAAGGCGTGTTTTTCTCTTCCAATTACTTTTAATTTTATTTTTGTTTCGTCTGGAATTACTAGTGGTCTTGCATTTAAATTATGAGGTGCTATTGGGGTTAACACAAAGCTTTTTGCTGTTGGTGTTATTACTGGTCCTCCACAACTTAACGAGTATCCTGTAGAGCCTGTTGGTGTAGATACAATTAATCCATCTGCCCAATATGCGGTTAAAAAAGCATCGTCTAAAAGTGTTTCTACAGTTATCATTGCAGTAGAATTTTTTCGTACTACAGTTACTTCGTTTAATGCTACGCTTAAATCTTTAAAATCTTCTATTTCTGGTTTTGTAGATACTTTTAATAAAGTTCTTTCTTTTATGGTATATTCTCCTTTAAGAATAGCTTTAATAGCTTCTTTTATTTTCTCTTTTTGTACGTTTGCTAAAAATCCTAAGCGACCTACATTTATACCTAAAATTGGTATATTAGTGTCTCTTACAAAAGTAACTGCTCTTAAAAAAGTACCATCTCCTCCAATAGTAAAAAGCATGTCATACGTTGCATCTAAATCGCTATAACTAGCAT
>WFMU01000331.1 GCA_015488935.1 Flavobacteriaceae bacterium
AAACAATTTTACGGACAAGAATATTCTTATAAATTAGAAGATGGTAAATCTAGTGGTGTAGCAACCTTTGAACCAAATGTTTCTAAAGAAAATCCTTTTATTGAACCTTTTTATGATAGTGCAGACCGAATATTAGCACCACGCGAGGTAAGTTATGTAGAAAAACCTTTTGGCGTTTCCTTTTTCCCAAGTGCAAGGGTAACGTATTCTAGAGTAGAAGTAAAAAATTTAGAAAGAAAAAATGATACAAAGGTAGTAAAGAATAATGCCACAGGTAAAGTAGTAAATACTTTCTATACCTCGTACGACTTTCCAACAAAAGCTGATTTTACTGATATAGATAAACCAAAAAATTGGGTATCTATACCAGATAGAGACCACCTGTATAAAAATATATTAAAAGGAATCTTAGGAATGAAAATTACCACCAATGTAGAGATGACATATTCACAAGGATTTGTTGTACAAACCAATGATATGGATGGTAAAACAAGAAAACAAGAAGTATATAATGAAGAAGGCGATTTTATTTCTGGCGTAGAATATAAATATAGTGTAAAAGAAAATGAAAGTAGATTAGAAAATAAATTACCAGTGATTGATGCTTTAGGTAATATATCTAAAAAGGAAATAGCCACTCATTACGATGTGATAAATGATTTTAGAGAAAGTTACTCGAATACTAGAGTAAATGGACTAAGCGCGAATATAGCTGTTTTTGGACTTGGACCAATACCTGTAATTATACCAATGGGACTACCAGAAAGAGCTGATCATACCAATATAATGCATACAGTTACTACCACAAAAGTAATACATAGTACTGGTATTTTAAAAGAGAAAATAGCTACCGATTTAGGCGCAAAAGTAGCTACAGAAAATTTAGCTTGGGATGCAATTACAGGGCAAGTACTTGTAACAAAAACAAAAAATGAATATAACGATGCTTATTATTCAATTAATTATCCAGCACATTGGAAGTATAAACCAATGGGCTTAGCTTCAAATAATATCAATCTATCTGGTGTATTAACACCAACTACAACATCAAATTTTACACTAAATAATGCAGAAGATTATTTGTTAGAAGGAGATGAATTGTACTTAGAATATGTTGACGCAGATAATGAAAATGTAGTAGAAAAGTTTTGGGTCTCTAAAGTGGCTAATAATAATGTTACTCTTATGGATAAATATGGTAAAGTACTAAATGATAGCAATCCTATTTTAAGTTCAAAATACAGTGTGCCAAATACTGCAAAGTTTAAAGTAATGCGTTCTGGCTATCGCAATTTACAATCTGCTTCAATGGCATCTGTCACAACAATGACAAACCCTATTTATAATAACCAAATACCCGCAACATTAAAACCAAAACTAACCGCACAAAATACTAAAATAGTTAATGCAAGTGCAATCGAATATACCGATTTATGGTCACCACAATGTGAGTGTTTAGGGATACCAAGTTTTGCTTACAACTTTAATGGAAATGGAGATTTAGTTGATGAAAATGGAAATGCATATACAGATACAAATCCATTAGGAAATACCTTTGCTGCAATTAAAGGAGATTCTTTAAATCATTTTAATCCCTATTTATATAATGTTAAAGGAAATTTTAAAGCAGTAAGATCTTATGCATATTTAACAGAAAGAAATTCAAATATAAATGATGCTTCGCCACGTAGCGATGGTTTTTTTATAGAATTTGAACCATATTATATAACTACAGGTATTGGAAATAATACACATTGGATAAAAAATCCAACTGCAGATAGTAAATGGACCTTTGCGAGTAAAGTTTCTATGTATAGTCCTTATGGTGTAGAATTAGAAAATAAAGATGCTTTAGGTAGATATTCTTCTGCACAATATGGTTTTAACTATACCTTACCAACAGCAGTAAGCTCTAATAGTAAATATACAGACATGGGTTATGATAGTTTTGAAGATTACCAATCAAATAAAGATTGTACAACAACACATTTTGCATATAGAAAAGCATTGTCAAATGATATAGGTAATGCAGCGATAACAAATAAAGAAGCACATACAGGACACAATGCCATAAAAGTAAAAGGAGGTACAAGTGCAACTTTAGAAAAACGTATTGAAAATTGTAATTAATAAATTAAGTATAAAAAATAAAAATTTACGAATGAAAATATATAAAATAATAATATTCATTTTTATACTGAGTATAGTGAATAGGATGTCTGCCGAAAATCTACCTACAACCTGTCAAAATCCAGATATAGCTGAATATGGTTACGATTTTAATGCTAATCAGTTAGTTGTTACTTTGCGGTATGATGACCCTACACAGTATGCAGATGTTTATCAATGGGAAATTAAATGGGGAAATAATCCAGATATAATTCGTTTTGATCCTAGTGTTTCAGGTACAGAAGCAGGTTCATATATTGTTAATGGACCAATAACACCAGATACATCAGGTAATTATGTTATTCGTTTGAATATACCTTATTCAGAAATTTATTTGTCAGGAGGAACTTCAGGTTCTACGTTAAATTATAGTTTTCACATTCAAACAACATGTCACAGTGGAACTTCAGACTGGAGTTTAATTCAAAATGATTTTAAATACATAACTGGTTTTGAATGTATGAGTGAAAGTACGGTAAAAATAAATTTTGGTACTCTAACACAGCCTATTTCTAAATTTAGAATTATTTATGGACCAAAAGGTTTTGACCCTTCCTTAGCAGAGAGTGCGTTAAATGCAATTGGTGCATACATAGTTGAAACGGCATTTCCACCACCAGTAGAAGGTCCACAGTATATGTTTGTTTATGGATTGCAAGGAATAGTTTATGATTTTTATATACAGCGTATAGAGAATGTAGGAACTGGGAATGAATCTATATGGGGATATAATCTAATACCATATACATTTGATATAAAAGGGTGTGCTGGAACTAACCCACCACTCTGTCAACCTTTAACTGCTATACAAATAACCAATATTGCTGGTACACAAATCCAATTAGATTGGTTAGATTCAAATAGTCCTGCAACAGTATGGCAATTAGAATATGGTCTGCAAGGTTTTACTCAAGGTACAGGAACCATTATAAATGGCATTACAAGTCCAACATATACCTTAACAGGTTTATTAGAATTTACTGCGTATGATGTTTATATTACAGCAAATTGTAACGATTTTGGTTTAAGTGATGCAACACAAGTAAGTTTTACAACCACTGCACAACAGTGTGCTATACCACTTAATTTACAAGCAAGTCCTACAGACACATCAGTCTATTTAAGTTGGGAAGATGGCGATACTACACAAGAACCTGGTGCTTGGGAGGTAACCTATGCATTATCAAATTATGACCCAAATACCGATCAATTAGCAACACAAATAACTACCTATGCTCCAGAAATAACTATAGAAGATTTAATTCCTTCAAATGCTTATGATTTTTGGGTAAGGTCTGTTTGTAGTTATGGGAATTCAGATTGGGTATTAGTACATGTAGATACGCCATGTACAAGTTGTTCTTCTTTTACACCTCAAATCGGAAAAGAATATGTTATTAGTGCGTGGGTTAAAGAAAATTGGGATACAAGACCAACAGTAACAATGAATCCTCCTGTAAATAAAATAAAAGAAATGTTAAATGATTTGGTTTTACTATACAATACAAATTATAATACAGACAATCCAATATGTCCAAATGGAACTCAAATAACGGCAGTAAATGAGATGATTACTGCTAATTTATTTCATGAAGAACTAATACAAACCATAGATGGAATTTCTGGGCAAACAGCACCAAGAATTTATAATTTTCAATATTATACCAAAGAAAATAAAAGTGAATTTAGATTTCAGTTTACTAAAGGAGAACACCATTGGTCAGACAATTTATTAAAGAATCCAGGAGCCGAATTGGGAACAGATAATTGGAGTGGAAGAATTTTTTCTTCTTTGTCTGTAAATGAAAGATGTGGAGCAGGAACCCCAAATACTAAGGATGGTAATACAGGAAGCCGTTTCTTTTGGATGGGGATTAATTGTGGTGTAAATTATGGAAGTTCATTGCAAATTTATCAAGATGTAGATGTATCTGAATACTTAATTGATAACGGAGATAGTACCGTAGAAATATCAGGTTATATGAAAGGACATGATAATGAACGTAATGTGGGCGATACACAAAAGATACAACTTATATTTATAGATAGTTCGGGCGAACTTGTAGGAATTACAGATCCTTCTTCAGATAATATGTTTAATGATGTGGGAGTAAATGCATCTGCACAAGTATGGTATAAATATACACACGAGTATCCTATTCCACCAAAAACTAGAACCATCAGAGTTAAATTAATAGGAGAAAACGGAGTACCAAATAATGAAAATGATTCCTTTTTTGATGATTTGTCTTTAAAAGTAAATTACCCAACTTTTGATGACTTATCTCCAGTACAATCTTTTGATGTTGATTGTTATAATAATGGAATTTACGAACATAATACTGTAACTACGGTAACCGATCCTGCTCACTATCCATTCAGTAATTATTATTATAATTTGCAATATACATGTAATGCTAACTCTATTGATAGTAAGTATAAATATGGAAAAAATGTATATACTTCGACTGCCAGTACTGTAACAATAGGTCAACAGGTATATACCTATAATAAGACATACTTAGAATTAACATTTTTAAACAATCAAGATGAAATTATACCCGATTTTACTGGAGTATCAAATAGGAGATATTACCCAAGCGGAAATATTATAGATGAATGGCAACGAATACAAGGAACTTTTAAAGCACCAATAGGTACAGTTAAAGTAAAAATAGCATTGGTAAACAAACATATAAGTGATGCCTTTTTTGACGATGTTCGTGTATTTCCTGCCGAGGGAAATATGAAATCCTTTGTTTACGATCAAATAACACAAAAATTAATGGCAGAATTAGATGAAAATAATTATGCAACATTTTACGAATACGATAAAGAAGGAGGACTAATACGTGTTAAAAAAGAAACCGAAAAAGGAATATTTACCATACAAGAAACACGTAGTGGTAATGTAAAAAAATAAAGAAAAAAATAGATGAAAAGAATTTTAACATTAATTGTATTTATATTATCCATTCAAATTCAAGCACAAACAGTTAAGGATATATTAAATAAAGTAAAAAACAAATTTGAAGAAAAGCAGCACTATAAAATAAAAGTGGATTATACCTTATATAGAGGGTTAACAAGTAAACAGAAATTATTTAGTTATGGAGGAGAA
>WFMU01000332.1 GCA_015488935.1 Flavobacteriaceae bacterium
AAAGTGAATTCTTTTTAACCAATGCAACAAAAGAGATTGCCTTTAGAGTACAACAACTCAAAAAATTAAAAGGCTTACTACAAAAAAACGAAGACTTACTTTATAAAGCCATTTATACCGATTTTAAAAAATCTGTTTTCGAAACTTATACTTCTGAATTGGGACTTTTATATGCAGAAATAGACGAAGCATGTAAAAAAGTAAAACAATGGGCAAAACCTAAACGTGTAAAAACCAATTTACTAAATATTCCATCTAAGAGTTTTATTGTACCTGAACCTTTGGGTGTTTGCTTGGTAATTGGTGCGTGGAATTATCCGTATTTATTGTCATTAGCACCCGTTGTGGCAGCAATAGCAGCAGGGAATACTGTGATTCTTAAGCCAAGTGAGTTGCCAATTCATACAAGTAATATTTTAGCAAAACTGATTAATGAAAATTTTGAATCGCATTATTTTAAAGTAGTCGAAGGTGGCATAAAAGAAACAACAGCATTGCTAAAGCTTAATTTTGATAAAATATTTTTTACAGGTAGTGTTCCTGTTGGAAGAATTGTAAATCAAGCAGCAGCAAAAAATTTAACACCAGTAACTTTAGAATTAGGTGGAAAAAGTCCTGCAATACTTACCGAAAACTGCAATTTAAGTATTGTAGTACAACGACTTATTTGGGCAAAATTTTTAAATGCTGGACAAACTTGTATTGCACCAGACTATGTGCTAGTACATGAATCTATAAAAGAAAAGTTTTTGACTTTAGCAAAAAAAGCCATCTTAAAATCTAATTATTCGTTCGAAAACGAAAACTACGTACAGATAATTAACAACAAAAATTTTAATCGATTAGTTGCCTTAATCGATAAAAATAAAATAATTATTGGTGGTGAGTACGATGAAAAAACACGGTATATAAGTCCGACCATAGTTTTAAATATTACTTTTGATGATGTATTAATGCAAGAAGAAATTTTTGGTCCTATTTTACCAGTGTTAACATATACCAACATAGATACCATTATTGCTAAAATTAAAGCAAAACCAAAACCACTTGCTTGTTATTTAGCGACAAATAGTAAAAAAATAAAGCAAAAAATTGCAAATGAAATCTCTTTTGGAAATGGTGCAATAAACGATTTTGTAATGCAAATAACCAATAATAATCTGCCATTTGGTGGTGTTGGTGAAAGCGGAATGGGTGCTTATCATGGTATATTTGGTTTTAAAACTTTTAGTCATTATAAAAGTATAATAGATAAAAAAACATGGATAGAACCAAACCTAAAATACCATCCATATACCAACAAAAAACTACAATTAATTAAAATATTGCAAAACGGAATTGGTAAATTTAAGAAAAAATAATAATGGCTTTAGACTACGATTATATTATTATTGGTAGTGGATTTGGAGGTTCGGTAAGTGCTTTGCGCCTTTCGGAAAAAGGTTATAAAGTATTGGTTATTGAAAAAGGAAAATGGTATATAGCAAAAGATTTTCCGAAAACAAATTGGCAGTTGAAAAAATGGTTATGGATGCCTTTTTTGGGTTTTAAAGGTATTATGCAATTACGTATTTTTAAACATATTTCCATTTTGTCTGGTACAGGAGTTGGTGGTGGTTCTTTGGTTTATGCCAATACCTTGCCTATTCCAAAAACAGCATTTTACAAAACAGGTAGTTGGGCTAATTTAAAAGATTGGGAGAATACGCTAAAACCATACTATAAAAAAGCATCTAAAATGTTGGGAGCAACTAAAAATCCTTTGTTGTTTGATGCAGATAAAGCATTAAAAAAACTAGCAGAAATACAAAATATTACCGATAAATTTGAACAACCAAACGTAGCTGTTTTTTTTGGAGAGCCAGATAAAGAAGTTGCCGATCCGTATTTTAATGGAGAAGGACCTAAACGTACAGGCTGTAATTTTTGTGGTGGTTGTATGACTGGTTGTAGGTATAATGCTAAAAACACGCTGGATAAAAATTACTTGTATTTTGCACAAAAAAATGGTGCAAAAATTAGTTCCGAAACCGAAGTTTATCAAGTAAAACCAATAGATAATGCAACCGGAAAAACTGGCTATACGGTTTATACCAAATCTAGTACCAAACTATTTAAAACAAAGCAAGTAATTACGGCAAAGGGAGTTATTTTTTCTGCTGGAGTATTAGGAACTTTAAAACTTCTTTTAAAACAAAAGAAAAAGACCTTGCCTTTACTTTCTGATAGATTAGGCTCGGATATTCGTACCAATAACGAGACATTAGTAAGTGTTTCTAGTTTAGATAAAAACTTAGATTTTTCTAAAGGAATTGCCATTGGAAGTCTTTTGCACACCGATGCTAATAGTCACTTAGAAGTATGTAGATATTCTAAAGGTTCTGGTTTTTGGAAATTACTACATTTACCTTATACAACAGGAACTAATCCAATAATTAGACTGTTTACTATGTTAGTACAAATAATAAAATCACCTTGGCATTATTTTAAAATTTATTGGGTAAATAGTTGGTCTAAAAAAACGGTAGTTTTGTTATTTATGCAAAGTTTAGATAGTACCTTAAAATTTAAAAGATCTTATTTTGGATGGCTAAGTTCTACCGTTAATTCTGGGAAAAAACCAAGTCCGAATATACCAGAATCTAAAATATTAACTAAAGAATATGCAAAGATTGTAAACGGAAAAGCAACCACTTTTTTATTGGAAGCCTTTGCAGGTATTCCATCTACGGCACATATTTTGGGTGGTGCTGTAATGGGTGAAAATGCTAATGAAGGCGTAATTAATAAGAATAACGAGGTTTTTGGCTATACCAATATGTATGTAATTGATGGTGCAATGATTTCGGCAAATCCTGGTGTAAATCCATCTTTGTCTATAACAGCAATTGCAGAGCATGCGATGGACAAAATTCCAGATGCTTCACTTGCTAAATTAGCAAGTAAGTAATAACTCAATAATTATTACCTTTTATCGCTTTTTTATGTAGAATGCTAATACTGCGCTTATATGTATAAAATTTACGTACTTTGCAAGAATTATTAGCCATGACAAACACAGAACTAAAACAGTTTTTAGACGAAAAAGTAATTCAATATAACCAACCTAAGTTTATTGCGAGTGATCCAATACAAATACCACATCAATTTAACAAAAAGGAAGATATTGAAATAGCTGGTTTTTTAACGGCAACCATTGCTTGGGGAAAGCGGCAAATGATTATTAAAAATGCCAATCGAATGATGGAATTTATGGATAGTTCGCCTTATGATTTTATAATTCATCACAGTGAAAAAGAACTAGCTCAAATTCAAGGTTTTGTACATAGAACGTTTAACACTATTGATTTTCAGTTTTTTATAAAATCGCTAAAGAATATTTATAAAAATCACGGTGGTCTAGAAGTAGTATTTTCTTCAAATATAGCAGGTGATACAATGAAAAATAGCATCCATCAATTTAAAAAAGTTTTTTTTGAAATAGTACATCCTTTACGTACAACAAAACATATTTCCGATCCAATAAAAGGCTCTGCTGCAAAGCGAATTAATATGTATTTGAGATGGATGGTAAGGCATGATAATGCAGGAGTAGATTTTGGTATTTGGAAAAATATTTCGCCATCCAAACTATCTTGTCCATTAGATGTGCATAGTGGTAATGTAGCACGTAAATTAGGATTACTTACGAGAAAACAAAACGACTGGAAAGCCTTATGTGAATTGGATATTAACTTGCGCAAATTAGATGCAAAAGACCCTACAAAATATGATTTTGCACTATTTGGATTAGGTGTTTTTGAAGGTTTTTAATAAATAACCTGTATGCTCTGATTAAAAAAAGCAAAAGATAAATTATAACTTTACTGAATTAATTGGTGTTTTTTTGGGACTTAAGTTTATAAATCTAATTTTAAACAAAGCTCTTTTAACTGTGCATCATCAATATTTGCAGGAGCATCAATCATTACATCTCTACCAGAATTATTTTTTGGAAATGCAATAAAATCGCGAATAGTTTCTTGTCCGCCAAGAATAGAAACTAATCTATCTAAACCAAAAGCCAAACCACCATGTGGAGGTGCTCCATAAGTAAATGCATTCATTAGAAATCCAAATTGTTCTTGTGCTTCTTCTTTGGTAAAGCCTAAATAATCGAACATCATTTCTTGGGTTGCTTTATCGTGAATACGAATAGAACCACCACCAATTTCATTACCATTAAGTACCATATCGTAAGCATTGGCTCTCACTTTTTCAGGTTCGGTTTTTAGTAATTCGATATCTTCTGGTTTTGGAGATGTAAATGGATGGTGCATTGCATGAAAACGGCTGGTTTCTTCGTCCCATTCTAATAATGGAAAATCAACAACCCACAATGGTGCAAATTCATCTGGATTTCGTAAGCCTAAACGTTCTGCTAATTCCATACGCAATGCGCTCATTTGTGTACGAGTTGTGTTGGTATCTCCAGAAAGTACCACGATTAAATCTCCTTTTTTGGCATTAGTTACTTCTGCCCATTTTGCCAAATCGTTTTGGTCGTAAAATTTATCTACGGATGATTTATACGTACCGTCATCATTAACTCTACAATAAACCATTCCTTTAGCACCAACTTGAGGACGTTTAACCCAATCAATTAGTTTATCAATTTCTTTACGTGTGAATTTATTTCCGTTAGGAACAGCAATACCTAAAACGAGTTCTGCAGTATTAAACACATTAAATTCTTTGTGTTGAGCCACTTCGTTTAATTCGCCAAATTTCATATCAAAACGAATATCTGGTTTGTCGTTTCCGTAGGTTTTCATTGCATATTCGTAGGTCATTCTTGGAAATTTTTCTACATCTATTCCCTTTATTTTTTTTAGTAAATGTCTGGTTAAACCTTCAAAGGTATTTAGGATATCTTCTTGTTCTACAAATGCCATTTCACAGTCAATTTGTGTAAATTCTGGTTGTCTATCTGCACGTAAATCCTCATCTCTAAAACATTTTACTATCTGAAAATATTTGTCCATTCCACCAACCATTAACAGTTGTTTAAAGGTTTGTGGCGATTGTGGCAAGGCGTAAAATTGCCCTTGATTCATTCTACTTGGTACCACAAAATCACGCGCACCTTCTGGTGTAGATTTGATTAAATATGGTGTTTCTACATCAATAAAGCCTTCGTTAGATAGGTAATTACGAACTTCCATAGAAACTTTATGACGGAAAATTAAATTTTCGCGAACAGGATTTCTACGAATATCTAAATAGCGATATTTCATTCTAAGTTCGTCTCCACCATCTGTTTCGTCTTCTATAGTAAATGGAGGTACTTTGGATTTGTTTAAAATATCTAGTTTAGAAACCAAGATTTCAATTTCTCCAGTAGGTATATTTTTATTTTTAGATTGTCGTTCTATTACGGTTCCCGTTACTTGAATTACAAATTCTCGTCCTAGACTTTTTGCTTTTTCAAAAACTGCTTTTTCTGTACGTTCTTCATCAAAAATTAGTTGTGTAATACCGTATCTATCGCGGATATCTACCCAAATCATAAAACCTTTATCTCTTGTTTTTTGCACCCAACCACTTAAGATTACTTCTTGGTTTATATGTGCTAATCTTAACTCTCCATTATTGTGACTTCTGTACATAGTTTTGCTTTTTGAAAGCTGCAAAGTTAGTATTTTAATTAATACGATTAAAAGATTTTTGATTAATAAAATTTATAATTGACTTCGTATTGTATTGATAAAAACTTTAAAAAAAAGATAATACAGTATTTATAAAATCACACCTTGCTTTTAAGAAAATAAATTATATACAATAAAAAACAGTTTTATGTATTTTGCTTCGAAATTGGTTTTTAAAGGAATGATGTTATGTGACTC
>WFMU01000333.1 GCA_015488935.1 Flavobacteriaceae bacterium
AGCATATCGCTATTATATATATTTAAGAAAAAACACTACAGATAGTATAAAATCTTCCAATAGATTATCTATTATATTGGGTGCTGCCATTGGCGCATTTATAGGCTCGCGATTAGTAGGTTTTTTTGAAAATCCGCATATCGATAATTACAATTTAAAATTACTGATTAGCATTTTTAATAATAAAACCATTATGGGTGGTTTGTTTGGTGGCTTAATTGGCGTAGAACTTGCCAAAAAATTAATCGGTGAAAAAAAATCTTCTGGAGATTTATTTACGTATCCCATAATGCTAGGCATATTTATTGGTCGAATTGGTTGTTTTTTGTCTGGAGTAAATGAATTTACTTATGGAACTAAAACGACTTTGTCTACAGGAATGGATTTAGGTGATGGTGTATTAAGACATCCTATAGCATTATATGAATTAGTCTTTTTAACCTTATTAGCACTATTTTTAAAAAAAATTCAGAAAAATAAAACGTTACAAAATGGCGAGCTCTTTAAATATTTTATGATAAGCTATTTCAGTTTCCGATTTCTAATAGAATTCATTAAACCAAATACTTTTTTTGTATTAGGATTAAGTAGTATTCAACTATTATGCGTACTTTGTATCATCTTTTACAGTAAAACAATATACAACCTTATAAAACAATAAAAATGCCAACACGAAAATATACCTATTACGATTATACTTTAAGTCTATGTCCTGAATGTTTAAAACGAATTGATGCCAAAATTGTATTTCAAGATGAGAAAGTTTATATGCTCAAAAGATGTCCAGAACATGGAAATTCTAAAGTATTGATTGCAGATGATATCCCTTATTACAAAAATATTCGCAACTATAATAAGCCTTCGGATATGCCCTATAAATTTAACACAAAAATACATTATGGTTGCCCTTATGATTGTGGTTTGTGCCCAGATCACGAACAACATTCTTGTTTGACTATTGTAGAAGTAACAGATCGATGTAACTTGACTTGTCCAACGTGTTATGCAGGATCTTCACCTACTTACGGAAGACACCGCAGTCTCGATGAAATAAAAAAAATGTTAGATACTATAATTGAGCACGAACACGAACCAGATGTAGTTCAAATAAGTGGTGGAGAGCCAACTATTCACCCTCAATTTTGGGAAATTTTAGATTATGCTAAAACATTACCAATTAGACACTTAATGCTAAATACTAATGGTATAGAAATAGCAAAAGATATCGCATTTGCTGAAAAACTAAAAACATATAGTCCTGATTTCGAAATTTATTTACAGTTTGATAGTTTTGAAAAAGACGTTTTACAAACCATGCGTGGTGCAGATCTTACCAAAATAAGAAAACAAGCCATAGCAAATTTAAACGCAGTAAACCTTTCAACAACATTAGTAGTTACACTACAAAAAGGTGTCAATGATAATGAGATTGGTAAAACTATTGATTATGCATTAAAACAAAAATGTATTCGAGGCGTTACTTTCCAACCAACACAAATTGCAGGAAGATTAGATGATTTTGATTTAAATGAAAATAGAATAACTTTAACCGAAGTACGAAGAAAAATATTAGAACAAACCGATGTTTTTAGCTCAGATGATTTAATACCTGTACCTTGTAATCCAGATGCTTTAGTAATGGCTTATGCGTTAAAACTAGGAGAAGAAACATTTCCATTAACGCGTTTGGTAAATCCTAAAGATTTATTAGATAATAGTAAAAATACTATTATTTATGAGCAAGACGAAGTATTACACGCCAAGATGTTAGACATGTTTAGCACAGGAACTTCGGTTGAGTGTGCCGAAGAAGATTTAAAATCTATAATGTGTTGTTTACCAAAAATAGATGCTCCGGATTTGGGTTATGATAATTTATTTCGTATCATTATCATGCAATTTATTGATGCACACAATTTTGATGTTCGAGCTATTAAAAAATCATGTGTTCATATAGTAAACAAAGACAATAAAATAATACCATTTGAAACGATGAATTTATTTTATAGAGATG
>WFMU01000334.1 GCA_015488935.1 Flavobacteriaceae bacterium
ACGATTCAAAATAATCCCCAAAATTAAATGCTAATGAAAAACGTAAGGTATTTTCTAATGGATTATTAACATCTGATGAATTAAGTAAATACGATACATCAATATTTATACTTTTAAATTTAACACCTGCACCTAGTGTAAAGAATTTTCTTGCACCTTTAAGGTCACTTTCGTTAAAATAACCTAATCTAAAGGCAAAATTTTCATCGTAAACATATTCGGCACCAGCAGACCATGTAAATTCTTTCATTTCTTCACTAAATCCTCCTGGAGCATCTCCAAAAGATTGAAATATACCTGTAAATCCATCTACATCATTATCTTTTCCTCCAGTAATTGCACCTGAACCATCTCTAGTTGGCGGTGTTGGTACCAATAATTTTGTAGAACCTAAAGTAGCTTTAATTACACTGGTATCATCTAAAATAAAATCAAAACCAGCACCTAAACGCATGTTTGTTGGAATAAAACTTTTTTTACCACCTACAGATAGTTGCACTTTAGGACCAATATTAGAGATACTTAAACCTCCACGCCATCTACCATTAAAATCGCCATAATTTGTTTCGGGCGATTGATAGTATGCGCCAATATCTGCAGCAAAACTATTTACTGTATTTATATCGTTAGAGCCTTCGAGTTGTTTTAATGCCATGTCTGAACGCAAATAACGCAATGTTACGCCCATAGAAATACTCTCGCTTAGTTTTAATGAATAAGAACCATCTACCGATAAATCGCTTGGATTTAAAACGCCAGTTGCAATTAAAACACCATTGTTATCTACACCTGCATTTGTTTCAATTTTACCTAAAGAAAAATAGGTAAAACTCGCAGACCATGCACTATTTTCATTTAGTTTATTTGAAAAAACAATATTTCCTAAAAAAACATCGTTTGTAAGGTTTCTGAGCCAAGGAGTATAGTTTACACCAACGGTATATTGATGGTTGCTAAAAGCGTATTTTGCGGCGTTATAATGTTGCGAATATGGGTCTGGAGATGTTGCCACTCCCATATCGCCAAGACCACCTGCTCTTGCATCTGGGGTAATAAGTAAAAATGGAGTTGCTGTTGTTATTGCATTTAAGTCATTTTGAGCAATAATTTTACTTGAAAAAACAAGTAAAAAACCTATGGAGAAATATAACGCTTTTTTCATTTAATATAATATTTTATTTTTTAGAGGTTCTAGCCTACAAATATGGTAAAATTTATTGTAGAATTACTAATTTTTCAATTTTTTCTGATTTTAATCCACTGGATATTACCTTTACAGTTAATTTATATATATATACACCTTTTCCTATTTTGTTACCATAATCATCTAAACCGTTCCAATTTATACTTCTAGAATGTGTACCACTTGTTGTTATTATTTGATTTATGGTTTTTATTAATTTACCAGATACCGTAAAAATTTGTACCTGTGCTTCTAGTGTTTCATTAGGTTTGTTATGATTAAACCAAAATTCGGTATAATTAAAAAATGGATTTGGATAATTGAGTACATTACTTAGTACTAAGTCACTATCACTTACAACCACAAAGTTTAACGTAGCTTCGGATGGATTATTGTATGTGTCCCAACATTTAAATGTAATGGTGTGTAATCCAACGGATAAATTTCTAAATGGAAATTTTACTTTTCCTTTTTTAAAGTTATTTAATTCTGTTTCGTAATAATCATTCATAATAATTGGGTTAGATTGGTCGCCATCTAAAATAGCAACAATATCGTGGTCCACAGCAGTTAAAGATGTATTAATACCAGATTCATCTTCGAGAATAGCGAGAAATAAAGGAGATTCGTTAGTATTACCACCATCAATAAAAGATTCGTCATTCATATAAAGTCTTATGGTTGGTCCAATATTATCTTCAGGAGCATTGTTATTTATACCTCCAATAATAATATCGGTATTGTAACCATTTTTATCAACAACTTGATTTTCTGCATAAAAACTTAGTTTTGCACTTCCGTAAGCAATCCGAATATCGCGAGGAGCAATAAAATCAAATTGCCAAATACCATTTTCGATACTTGCTTTTCCTTTAAAGATTTTACTTTCTCTAGAATCAAAAGTAATGACTGTAGGATTTCCATTGGAATCGAAGTGGCTATCGTTATTTAAAGTAGTTTTATCGACAGATTTATCGTAAATAGTTACGGAAAGTTCGCCATTAAAATCTGGTAAAATAGTATTGTTTTGATTGGCAACAATTCCTTCAAAATAGACATGAGATAACGCTTTAATTGTGTCTAATTGCTGCGATACATCAACATTATTCATTTTAGTAATTAAAACATTTGGTTTCGGACGGGCAAGTTTCATTGCAGGGTCGCCAAAAAATTGAATAAACAAACGCTGCACTTGTCCAAAATGTTTATTTTTGCTTTTTGCAAGCGATTGTGCAATAGTGTAGTTGTCGTTAGAATTATATTCTAATAAATCTTCCATTAAATCTAAATTAAAAGAGCCACCAAAGCTAATATAAACTTCACGAGCAGTAGTAATCATATTAATAGAGCCGCCATTTGTATTAGAGAAAACCCATTCTCCAGCAGTATTTCGCAAAGGATTGTCGTATCTAGAAAATTCGCAAGTAATCGTAATAAACAACGGTAGATTTTTATTATTATACCAACCTTGAATTTGTGGTACATCTAAAAGACGTTCCGAAGCCCAACCGTTTTCGCCACCATGTCCAAAATAATCTAATATTAAAGAGCCTCTTTCTACAGCATCGTTAATTGCCGATTTGGCTTGTGGGTACGATTGTCCTCCAGCAGAAATTTCTTGAACAAAAGCATCTGCATATATCTTTTTAAGATTATATACAGGTTTGTTTAAAGAAATTAAATCTGCAACTTGTTCAACACGTTGTACAAGAATAAAATCATTACCATTTTCTGGTGGATATTTATCTACATCGTCAGAAACTAACGAAATTTGATTACGCCAATCGCCAAGCGATGTTTTGTGATAATATTGTAGTGTTTTATTAACAGCAACTACAGCTTCATTATTGTTTTTTACAGGCATTCTACCAATAGCAACATCAAGTAAGTTATTAGCACCATTTTGTACAGAAAAATCACCCTCATTGTCGTCCATCATTCCAAAAAAATCATCTGTAACATAAGACGATGCTAAATTTAAACTATTTACCGACTGGAATGCAATAACATTTGTATCCTTATTGCGACCTTCAATATTTTTAAAATCAAAAGAAGTATCGCCAAACATAAGTACATATTTTATGCGTTTGCTTGGAGTAGAAGCATTGGTATATAAATGACGAACAAAATCTCGGATGGCAGTAGCATCTTTTTGACCAGAACTAAATTCGTTATAAATTTGTTGTTCGGTAAGGACTAATGTTGTAAGATTAGAGTTTGTTTTATGGTAATTTGCTAATCGATTGGCTTCGTTTAAAAGTTCATTTTGTGTTACAATTAAATAATCTATATCTTTTATAGCGTGTAAATTTTGATTGTAAACCGTACTCAAAGGTAATCGTTCTGGAATGTAAAAATCGTTAGAATTAATTACAATGTATTCTTTAAAAGTACCACTAATAGCATTAAAACTAAAGTTTGTATCTGTAGCTTCGTTAACGATTGCTTTTGGATTGGTAATATCTGTAATATCCCAAACCTGAAAAATAGCATTGGCATTTTGAATTTGATAAGCAACAGTAGCATTTGTTGCATCACTAGCAACATGGTAATTTCTAAAAGTAAATTGTTTGTTTCTTGCAATTAATTTTCTGGTCGCATTTACTTCGATATAATCTAAAAAACCATTTGCAGATGGATTTCCAGAATTGTCGTAGTTTACATTAATTTGTAACAAATCTCCTGTAACAGGAATAGTAGCTGACTGTGTATTGGTTCTACCAACTAAAATTGGAGAAGTACCTGTACCATAAATAGTTAAATTTATAAAATTCTGATTATTAGCACTTAAATTAAAAAAAGTATTATCTGTGGAAGTGGATGCAGCTTTAATTTTTACATTTACATTTGCACTAGTATCTATATCGGGAAAGTTAAAATCAAAATTTTGGCTGTTGTTAACGGAAAAGTCTTCGCCATAAAATTCTTGCCCAAAATTATCAATATTAAAAAAATCATTTTCATGGACTAAAAAATCATTAAATGTAGTAATTGTTTCTGTTGGAGTTCCAACAACACTTGTTCTATTGCTTATTCTTTTTCCAGAATTACCATCCAAAACAATATAATAATAAGCCTTATCTGAATAAATATTCTTTTGATGTGATGCAATACCTGCATTTATATTGTGTTTCCACACATTGGTGCCTTGTGCGTAAAAAAGAATATAATCATTATTGTCAAACCTATTGTCATCTTCGCCACTAACAAATATGGCATTTTCTTGAATGTCATCGTACCTAAAATCGCTATTGCGCTCATTGAGCATCGCACCGCCATTTCCATAAATTTTAATATTTTTAGGATTAATACTATTTACATCAATTCCTAAACTTTGTAAAAAGGCTTTATCTATTTTATAAACACCAGATACACTTACAGCAAATCGAAACCACGAGCCAGAAGCAAGTGGTGAATTGTGTATTGTAGAAAAATTCTTTGCATTTGTATTTGGAGTTACATTGTACTGAATATTAAAAGAAACAATTTTTTTTAGTTGCCCATTCGTATATACTAAAGGTGTAATAGAAAAAATAGCAAAAGAATTATCTCTTTCTTTTTTAATGGTAAAATCACTTTTTATTTTAGATGGAATATGAACAAGACTAGAAATAGGATATACCTTTTTAGATAAATTTTTAAAAACTACATTGGTTAATGTATAATTAGCAATTTGTAAATTAGGAGAAACTTTCCATTTACTATTATATATAGGTAGAAAATTTTCGTCAAATAATTGATTTTTTAAAAGAGGAACAATAATTGGTTTTTCATTTTTAATAGAAATTTTGGAATTATGCTTCCATTCTAAATGAAAAATTTTGTTTCTTTGTTGCGAAAAAACAACTTGTGTTATAGTTAATAAGGCTATATGTATAAGGTAAAATCGTAGTTTCATATTCAAATAAACGAAAAAAAAAAAGGGTTATTTTATAATTTTATAAAAATACTATAATAAACCTAAAAAGCATTCGTTATTAGCAATATTATATGTAGTGTTGTAAAAAAATTCTGTCAAATTACTTGGTAGCTACCATTATTATTGTAAATTGCGGCACTTTTAAAATTTAAAAATATAAAAAGTAATTATGATTATGATAAAAAATCAGATATTTAAAGGATTAGCATTAGCTATAATGGTTATTGCATTAGCTAGTTGTGGTGGTAAAAGATCAAGCGGAACATCCGCATTAACAGGTTGGAGCTTTAATGACTTAGATGGTGGAGCAGGAAATAATTACAAAGGACAACCTACACCTCCAGGAATGGTATTGATAGAAGGTGGAACATTTACAATGGGTCATGTACAAGACGATGTAATGTTTGACTGGAATACAACGCCAGTAAAAATGCAGGTACGTTCATTTTATATGGATGAAGCTGAGGTTACAAATAGAGAATATCGTTTGTTTTTACAATGGATGGAAAAAGTATATCCTCCAGACAACGATAATTATCGTAATATTTATAGCTCTGTATTACCAGATACATTAGTATGGAGAAATACCTTAGGAGATGCAGAGTTATTAACAGAAGCTTATTTACGTCATCCAGCATATAACGATTATCCAGTAGTAGGAATTTCTTGGGTACAAGCAAACGAATACTGTAAATGGAGAACCAATATGGTAAACGAAAAAATATTAATGGATAAAGGAATATTAAATCCTTTATTTGAAACAGACTCCTTAGTAGTAGAAGGTAAAAATCACTTCGATACAGATGTTTACTTAGCAGACCCAACAAGATTATTTGATGGAGATTCTACTATCTATAAAAAAGGATTACCTGATTTATCTAAAAAGAAAAAAAGAGCTAAAAATGGAAGAAGAGCAAGAAGAGGAGAACCAGGTTCAAGGAGAAGTAGAAGAGGTTCAAGAGGAGCTTTTACAGGAAGACATGCAAAAGTTGCCGACGGAATACTAACACAAAGATTTAGATTGCCAACAGAAGTAGAATGGGAATATGCAGCAAAAGCATTGGTTGAAAATAGAGAATATAATAACTTAAAAGGTAGAAAAAAATTCTCTTGGAATGGAAGATATACGCGTAGTAAACAAAAAAGATTTAGAGGAGATGAAATGGCAAACTTTAAAATAGGTAAAGGTAATTATAGTGGACTTGCAGGATGGAGTGATGATGGTGCAGATATTACAATAGCAGTACGCTCATACAAACCAAACGCATTTGGTTTATACGATATGACAGGTAACGTTGCAGAATGGGTAGCTGATGTATATAGACCAATAATTGATAATGATGCAAATGACTTTAACTACTATAGAGGTAATTCATATACCAAAAAAATGATTGACGAAAATGGAAAAGTTGTTGTAATTGATGAAAATTCTATAGTTTATGATACTTTAGATAATGGATTAATTAAAGCCAGAAACTTACCAGGAAGTTTAAAATACATTCCAATTACAAAGTCAGATGCATTTATGAGAGATAATTACGAAAAATCGTATAATGTAGATAGTAAAGATGGAGATATATCATCTACAAGAAAATATTATATAGATGAAGATGAATTAGAAACTAAACCAAGAATGTATAATTCGCCAGTAATTCCAAACGAAATTGGCGAAAGTGGTTACAGAAAACAAGGTTACGATAAAAAATTAAGAACAACTTTAATTAGCGATAGAACAAGAGTAATTAAAGGTGGTTCATGGAAAGATAGAGCGTATTGGTTAGACCCAGCACAACGTAGATACTTACCAGAATATATGGGAACAAACTATGTAGGTTTCCGTTGTGCAACAGACAGATTAGGACCAATGTCTGATAAAAAGAGAAAAGCGTATCACTAATAGATAACAATTTATAAAATTTAAAAACCTCGTTAGTTTCAAACTAACGAGGTTTTTTTATACTTTTACATAATGATAGAAAAAATATATGCACTTTATTCTAAAAAATATAAAGTAAGTACAGATACAAGAAAAATTGAAAAAGGAACTATTTTCTTTGCGTTAAAAGGAGAAAATTTTAATGCTAATAAATTTGCAATACAAGCCCTTGAAAAAGGAGCATCCTATGCAATTATAGACGAAAAAGAATACCAAACAGATAAACGAATTATTTTAGTAAAAGATGTTTTAAAAACATTGCAAGAATTGGCAAGTTACCATCGTATAAAATTAGGAATTCCTATAATATCACTTACAGGAAGTAACGGAAAAACAACAACAAAAGAGCTCATAAATACTGTTTTAAAACAAAAATATAATACTACAGCAACAAAAGGAAATTTAAACAATCATATTGGTGTGCCATTAACCTTATTAGCTATGACAAAAAATACCGAAATAGGTATTGTAGAATTAGGTGCAAACCATCCAAAAGAAATAGAAACATTGTGTAATATTGTAAAACCAGATTATGGATATATTACCAATTTTGGAAAAGCACATTTAGAAGGTTTTGGTAGTATTGAAGGCGTTATAAAAGCAAAAACAGAACTGTATGCTTATCTTAAAGAAGCAAATAAAACAATCTTTGTAAATACAAATGATGCCATACAAGTAAAAAAATCAAAAGGAATAAAAACAATTACCTTTGGAAAAACAGCAGCAGATTATACGATTAAATTTATTGCAGCAAATCCTTTTGTTACCGTAAAAGAAGCAAAACAAATTATAGAAAGTAAACTTATAGGAAGTTATAATTATAATAATATTGCCGCAGCAATAGCAATAGGAAAATATTTTAAAATACCAGAAAACTTACTAAAAAAAGCAATAGAAAATTACCAACCAACCAATAACAGATCGCAAATAATACATACAAATACAAATAAAATTATATTAGATGCTTACAATGCAAATCCAAGTAGCATGCAAAGCGCATTAAATAATCTAATACAATTGGAAGCTAAAAATAAAGTAGCCATTTTAGGAGATATGTTTGAATTGGGAAATTATGCAGAAAAAGAACATCAATATATTGCAGATTTAGTAAGTAAATCAGATTTTAAAATGACGTATTTAGTCGGAGAAAATTTTGCTAAAACCAAAATAACATCCAACAACATACAGCAATGCAAAACCTATGACGATTTTAAAAAAGTATTTCAAAAATTAAACGATGCAACAATACTAATAAAAGCATCAAGAGGAATGGCTTTAGAACGCGTATTGGATTTGATAAACTAAAGAAAACTATTGGATGTTGGATAAAAAACCAATAAAAGATTTCCAGTAAGATTTGTTTCCAGGAGTTGTTTTCCAAAGAGCTCTAGAGCCATGAATACCAGTAACCTCAGGTTTGAAATGTACTACTTGTTTAGATTTTATGTTTTGTATAATACCAGTAACTTGTTCAATTTCTTTTTTTGACGAAGTAACAAATGTAGGCTTATCTAAGCTAAGGATAGATTCCGTTAGATTAACACCTTTTAAATATTCGCCTGGACTAAATGCAGCAACTGCTTTTACTTTATTATTTGTTGTAGCAATTAATAAAGACAGCGCAGCAGAATACGAACTACCAACCAAGATAATTTTAGTATTATTATTTAGTTTATATGCGTAATCAATTGCAGCTTCAATATCCTGTTTTGCATCTAAATATTTGGTGCTCATCCCTTTTTCATTAGCAAGTTTTGCCGTTTCGTTAATAACATTATTAGCAACTTTACCAGAACGCTGGTCAATTGCTAAACAAGTATAACCCAATTTATTTAATCTTTTTGCAGCTTCAATATATTCGCCACGACTAAATCCTGCTTGATGGCAAAGCACCATGAAATTTTTAGCATTTTTAATAGCATATAAATCTGCCGTAATAGTTAAACCATCTTTAGAAGGAAAAGTAACGGTTTTGAAATCTGTTAGATTGCCATGTATTGCTGCCATTTGTTTATCTTTAGCCTTAGTAATTGTTTTAGTAGAAGAATTACAAGCAAACAATAATAAAAAAATAGAAAAATTAAAAAGTATTCGCATAATAAAGAAGTATCGATTATTAATGGATAAAGGTAAGTAATAATATTTAAAACCTAGAAATGAAAAAGTTAATATTTATTATGGTTATAAGTAAAATTTATACTAATATAAATAATAGAGATTAATTCATAAGCGATGCATGGCGGTATTTTTGTAGCTTTGTATCAGAAAATAAATATAAACATTAAAAACATATAATTATGGCATTAGTAGGAAGACAATTTCCAAATATTGCAGTAGATGCAATGAATGAAATGGGAGACACATTTAAAGTAAACGTATTTGAAGAAGCAGTAAATAAAGGAAAGAAAGTATTGCTTTTTTGGTATCCAAAAGATTTTACATTTGTATGTCCAACAGAAATTAGAGCATTTCAAGAAGCTTTACCAGAATTTGAAAGTAGAAATACCATCGTAATAGGAGCATCTGTAGATACTGCAGAAGTGCACTTTGCATGGTTAAATACAAGTAAAAATGATGGAGGAATAGAAGGAGTAACCTTTCCTTTATTAGCAGATACAAATCGTAATTTATCTACCGTATTAGGTATTTTAGATTTAGAAGAAGGAGAATACGACGAAGATAACGATATCATTTTAGCAGAAGGCTCTAATGTAACCTATAGAGCAACTTATTTAATTGATGAAACTGGAAAAATATTTCACGAAAGTATTAACGATATGCCATTAGGTAGAAATGTTGGGGAATACTTACGCTTAATAGATGCATACACACATGTACAAGAAAAAGGTGAAGTATGTCCAGCAAACTGGGAAAAAGGAAAAGACGCAATGGATGCAACAAGAGACGGTGTTGCAAGTTACCTTAGTTCGCACTAAAAAATAACAAAGTTTGTGGTTGTTTAGCGTAAAGATGTTTTGTCACTTTAAGTTTAGGTAAAGATGTTTTGTCAAAACATCTTTACGGTAGAAAAGCAAAACCTCTTTACGTTAAGCAATTACAATTTAAAAATAAAGTAATATGTTTATAGAATTAACCGAAGATAATTTAGCTAAAATAATTTCAGAAAATCCAAAAGTTGTGGTGCAATTTATGGCTACATGGTGTGGAAATTGTAGAATTATGAAGCCTAAATTTAAAAAGATAGCTGGAGAAAATGAAAATATACCATTTGTTTTGGTAGATGCAGAAAAATATCCAGAATCAAGAAAATTGGCAATAGTTGACAATTTACCAACATTTGCAACCTATAGCAACGGGAAGAAAGTAAATCAAACACAAACCAACAAATTTGAAGTATTAAAAGATTTGGTTGGAGAAATACTTTAATTTCTTATTACTTTTAATATCTAAAACAC
>WFMU01000335.1 GCA_015488935.1 Flavobacteriaceae bacterium
ATACAAGAATACCATTTAATAGGAGATAAAAAAGGCAAGATAATTGATTATCCATATAAATATATAAAAACAGTTACAAAAAATGCCAAGTTCGGACAAGCCATATTCTCAAAATACAAAATTGTAAACCAAGGCTCGTTAGATTTTAATAAAACACAAAATAATGCCATTTATATCGATATAATAAAAAAGCAAGATACCATTAGAATATATAATTTACATTTAGAGAGTTTAGGACTTAACGTGAATAAAGAAAACTTTGGAGAAAAAAATTCAGAACGACTAATGGCACGTTTGAGTAAAGAATTTGTAAAACAACAACAACAAGTAGAAAAAATAAAAAAACACAGACAAGAATGCAACTATCCAGTTATAATTACAGGAGATTTTAATAATACCGCATATTCTTGGACATATAAAAATATAAAAGGAAATATGAAAGATAGTTTCTTAGAAGCAGGAACAGGATTTGGAAAAACATTTGAAATAAAACACTTTCCAATGCGAATAGATTTTATATTTGCAGATAATATATTTACAATAAACGAACATAAAAACTATAAAGTAATCTATTCCGACCATAAACCAATAATGGCAAGAATAGGTTTGTAAAAAAATAATACATTAAACACCATAAAAAATGAAAAAAATTATAACACTAATAAGCTTGTTTTTATTATTTCAAGGATTTTCGCAACAAAAAGAACTAACACTAAACGATGCCGTTTTAGGATATTACAAAGGACTATATCCAAAAACAATGGCAAGTCTGCAATGGGTAACAGACACAAAATATATTTATAGAGAAAAAGACGCTTTTATTATAAAAGACGTAGAATCGAATGCCGAAGAAAAAATAACCTTAGAAAACCTACAAAAACAATACAAAGAATTAAAAAGATTACCACGTTTTATACATATAGATGCCACAAATATAGTTTTTAGAAATAAAAATAATATGCTAACCTACAACTATAAAACAAACGAAGAAACCAATAAATTAACCTTTGACGAAAAAGCAGCAAATACCGATTTTAATGCAAATAAAGGAAACTTAGCATATACCATAGAAAACAACTTATATGTAGCAACCGCAACAGACCCAAAAGTAGCAGTAACCAATTTTACAGATAAAAATATTGTATCAGGACAAGCAATTGCACGTTATGAATTTGGAATAAGTAAAGGAACCTTTTGGTCGCCAAAAGGAAACTATTTAGCATTCTATCAAAAAGACGAAAGCAATGTAACCAATTATCCATTAGTAGATATAACAACCTATCCAGCAACATTAAAAAACATAAAATATCCAATGGCAGGACAAGGAAGCGAACTGGCAAAAGTTGGTATTTATGATGTGGCAACAAACAAAACAATTTATTTAAAAATAGACAATACAGACGAACACTATCTAACCAATTTATCTTGGTCGCCAGACGAAAAATACGTGTTTTTAGCCGAAGTAAATCGTGCACAAGACCATTTTTCATTTAATAGTTACAATGTAAAAACAGGAAAAAAAGTAAAAACCATTTTCGAAGAAAGTAACAGCCGTTGGGTAGAACCAGAACACGATGCCGTATTCTTACCAAACAGTAACAAAGAATTTATTTGGATGAGTGAACGTGACGGATTTCAAAACTTATACCTGTACAAAACCAAAGGAAAATTAAAAAAACAACTAACAAATTTTAAATTTGTAACCAAATCTATTTTAGGATTTGATAAATCTGGAGAAAATGTACTCGTAACAGCAACAGGAAAAGATGGAAAAGAAACACACGTTTATAAAATAAATGTAGCACATGGAGAAATAACAAAAATTACTTCAAGAAAAGGAACACATAGAGTACAATTAAGAGGAAACTATTTAATAGACAACTTTAGTAGCCTAATAACACCAAGAGAAATAAGTATCATAAATATTGTAAATGGAGACGAAATAAGCTTACTAACCGCAGAAAATCCACTAAAAGAATATAAAATAGGCACAACAACATTCGGAACATTAATCTCTAAAGATGGAATGCCATTATACACAAGACTAATAAAACCAGCCAATTTTGATTATGCCAAAAAATATCCAGTTTTGGTATATGTTTATGGCGGAACACACGCACAATTAATAACCAACTCATGGATGGGTGGAGCTAGTTTATGGATGCATTGGTTAGCAACACAAAAAGAATATATTGTATTTACATTAGACAATAGAGGCTCAGAAAATAGAGGATTTGCCTTTGAAAGTGTAATACACCGCAAAGCAGGAGACGCAGCAATAGAAGACCAATTAATTGGAATAGACTATCTAAAACAATTGCCTTATGTAGATGCAAATAGAATTGCCGTACACGGATGGAGTTACGGTGGATTTATGGCAAGTTCTTTACTATTAAGAAACCCAACTGTATATACAACAGCAGTTGCAGGAGGACCAGTAACCGACTGGAAGTATTACGAAGTAATGTATGGAGAACGCTATATGGATACACCACAAGAAAACCCAGAAGGATATGCCAATGCAAGAGTAGGAAAATACTTAGAAAACCTAGGAGATAACAAGTTGTTAATTATTAATGGAAGTGTAGATCCAACCGTAGTACCACAACACAGCATGACATTACTAAAAGAAGCAGTTGATAAAAATGTACAAATAGACTATTTTACCTATCCAATGCATCCACATAACGTTAGAGGAAAAGATAGAGTACACTTAATGCAAAAAGTACTAGATTATATTGTTGAAAATAATAACTAAGATGATAGGATTACTACTACTATTTTTTATTGGACAAAAATTCTACATCTTAGCAGAAGATAGAGGTATGAACAAATGGCTTTATGCATTTCTTGGAATAGCAGTATATTATTTAGGAACTTTTATTGCAGGATTTTTTATAGGTGTTTATCTAGAGTTATTTGGTTCTGGTGTAGATAACATGAATACTTTAGTTATAGGACTTATTACGATGCCTTTTGGACTTTTAGCCGTTTGGGGATTATATTTCTTGTTAGATAGAAAATGGAAAAAAGAAATAGTAAATGACCATGATGAAATTGAAAAAATTGGAACACATATTTTTAAAGATTAATACATAAAATAAACCATTGAAAAAAATCTATTTAATCTTATTTTTACTCTACTTTTCTTGTGCAAAAAAGCAAGAAAAAGTAATTACACCAAAAACAGATTTTTGTACTACCATACACAGAAACAATAGTATAACTCTGTCTAGTGAATTAAAAGATATTTCTAAAAAAATGCAAACCCAAACAGGCGTGTATGTTTTAGAAGACGGCGGCGGTTCTATGGTCACTAGAGCATGGCTGAGCGAATATGCAGAAAAAACAATAGACATCCAATATTTTATATTTTCAACCGATAATATCGGATTAATAGCATGCGATTATTTAGTAAGAGCAGCCGATAGAGGTGTAAAAGTTCGTATATTAATAGACGATTTTATGGTAGATGCCGATATAGAAGATATACTAACCCTAGATTCACACAAAAATATTCAAATAAAAATCTATAATCCAGGCGTAAACTTAGGAAAGAATTTATTAAAAAAAATACAAAAATTTGCAACCGATTTTAGAGATGCCAATCAACGGATGCACAACAAAACATTTATTGTAGATAATAAAGTTGTAATTACAGGAGGAAGAAATATAGCAGATGAATATTTTGACTACGATCACGAGTATAATTTTAGAGATAGAGATGTATTATTACTCGGAAAAAACACCAAAGAGGTAACCAAATCTTTTGAAACATTTTGGACAAGCAACCTTAGTGTAGCAACAACCGATTTATTAAAACGAGAAGCCAAAAACAAAAACGACATACACCGATTTGATAAACTCCACGAATATGCCTGTAATCCAGAAAATTTTTGGCCACAGATACGAACCAAACTAGAAAAATTTCCAACAACCATTAAAAATATACGAAAAAGCAATGGATTAGTATGGTTAGATAGTATCACCTTTGTTTCGGATATGCCAGGAAAAAATGATGGAAAAAGTGGATTAGGTGGAGGAGGAGTTACCACAACAACATTATTAAATTTGGTAAAAAATGCAAAAAAATCCATTGCCATTCAAACACCATATTTAATTACTACTAAATTAAGTCAACAAATATTTGCAGAAGCAGTAGCAAGAGGCGTAGAAATTAAAATTCTAACCAATAGTTTGGCATCTACAGATAATTTAGAAGCATTTGCAAGTTACCAAACAGACAGAAAAAAATTACTAAAAACAGGCATACAAATATTTGAATTTAAACCAGATGCAGCAGAACGAGCCAAGATAATGACAGGAGTATTACAAAAAACATTAGCAAAGAAACCAATCTTCGGATTACATGCCAAAACCATGGTAATAGATGAAAAAATTACTGTAATAGGAACCTTTAATTTAGATCCGCGAAGTGCCAACCTAAATACCGAATGTGTGGTAATTATGCATTCCAATAAAATAGCAAAAAAAGTACTAAAAGGAATAAACGAAGAATTTAAAGCCGAAAATTCTTGGGAAACTACACTAGAATTTAATCCAGATTCCAAAGTAAAAAAAGTAAAACGAATTAAATCGTGGACACGTAAAATTTTACCAAAAGGAATTTTGTAAAAAATTGCAGAATCAATTTTAGAAAACCTTTGTACACAACATGAAAGAAATCCAATCCCAATTATTCATACAACAAATATTTACTACGCACTTTTTTAAAAGCCATATTTGGTCGCAACCAATCTTTTCTAATCTCGCGATAAGTATAACCTTGTTCAATCTGTTTCTGTAATTTTTTTGTTCCAGCTAGTTTGGTAAAAAACGCAGTAAAAAATGTAGATTTATCCTTTGTGTTAACATAAGCATCAATAAGCCACTCCAAATTAAGCATATTTAGTTTTTTATGATTTCTCAAATCTTGTCCGTAACAAACCTTGCCTTTGTGTTTTGGAAATTTAGCACCAAAATTAGGATGTGGTGTAAATGTAAACGTATTATATTTTTTATTTAAAAAAGGAGAGCCATAGACTTGGAATTGCATTTCGGTACCACGACCACAACTCACATTAGTACCTTCAAAAAAAGCCAAACTAGGATACAAATTAATAGCAGTTGCATTTGGTAAATTAGGCGACGGTATTACAGGTAAATTATACGGCGTTTGATGTGTGTAATTTTGCAAAGGAATTACTGTTAAGTCACAAGTAATACCATTTTTTAACCATTTTTCGCCATTAATCATTTTGGCATATTCGCCAATAGTCATGCCATAAACCAATGGTACAGGGTGCATACCAACAAAAGAAGAAAACTCTTTTTCGAGTATTGGACCATCTACATAATGCGCATTTGGATTAGGTCTATCTAATACAATAACAGGAATATTTGCTTCGGCACAAGCCTCCATTACATAATGTAAAGTAGAAATATAGGTGTAAAAACGAACACCAACATCCTGAATATCGAACAAAACAACATCCAAACCCTTTAATTGTTCGGGTTTTGGTTTTCTATTACTACCATAAAGCGAAATAATAGGAAGGTGTGTTTTACTATCAATACCATTTTTAACATGCTCTCCAGCATCTGCCTTTCCTCTAAAACCATGTTCGGGAGCAAAAACCGTTTTAATTTGTTTTGGAAATTGTCGGTTGAGGTAATCTACCAAGTGTAAAGTATCTGTTTTTGTGCCAGTAGTACGTTCATTTACAGCATATTTGTGCGTAATCGTAACACGCGATGTTTGGTTGGCAACTACGGCAAAAACCTTTCCTTTTAATAATGGGAAATAGTTGTCAAACCGATTTGCAGCAATGCCAATAGCCTGTTTTTTTGCAGTTTTTTTGGTAGTATTTTGTACTAATTTATCTGTAGAATTAGTAATTATTTTTTTAGATTTATTCTGACTTCCGCAAGAAACAGCAAAAAGAGAAATAAAAAACCAAATAAAAAAAGTATTTTTGAAACGAAAATAGAACCTCATAGATATTGAATTACGAATTATTTATAGCAAAACGATTAATTGCCAATAAGAAGGGTAAAAGTAGTATTTCTTCTTCAATAATAAAAATTGCCATAGTATCCATTACGGTGAGTATGGTGGTAATGATATTGTCTATTTCTACAGGGATTGGACTAAAAAAGAAGATTAAAGAAAAATTATCTGGACTTAATGGGCATGTTATTATTTCTAATTTTAATCAGAATAATGCTTTAAATACGAGTAATCCAATCTCTAAAAACCAAGATTTTTATCCAGAATTTAAAAATATTGAAGGTGTAAAACATGTGCAAGTATTTGCCTCCAAAGCAGGTGTAATACGTACCGTAAAAGATTTTGAAAATATTATTTTTAAAGGTGTAGGAGCTGATTATGATTGGTCTTTTTTTAAAGCATATTTAGAAGAAGGAGAAATTCTAAAATTAGGAGAAAAAACAACAAATGATGTGTTAATTTCTAAAATAACCTCGGAGCGATTGGGCTTAAAATTAGGCGATAAGTTTAATATGTGGTTTTTAAAAAGTAGTAAAAATAAGAATATTGGCGATATAAAATCCAATACCAAAGTAAGACCATTGCGTGTGGCTGGAATTTATAATTCTGGTGTTATTGAGTTTGATAAAGTATATATTATTGGCGATATAAAAGTTATTCAACGATTAAATAAATGGAAAGCAGACCAAATAGGTGGATTTGAAATATTTATAAATGAATTTGATAATCTAGAGCAAAAGGGTAATGAAATATATGAAAGTATCGATCCATCATTAAATGCACATACTATTGCCGATAAAAATAGTGGATTATTTGAATGGTTGGATATGTTTGATGTTAATATTCGATTAATCATTATTATTATGATAATAATTTCGGGCATAAATATGATAACGGCGTTATTGGTACTGATACTAGAAAGAACTCAAATGATAGGTATTTTAAAATCTTTGGGAAATTCTAATAAAAGTATTCAGAAAATATTTTTATACAATGCAGGTTACCTAATATTAAAAGGTTTGTTTTGGGGAAATTTAATAGGATTGGGATTGTTATTAGTACAAAAGTATTTTGGATTTATTACTTTAAATCCAGAAAATTACTATGTAAACAAAGCGCCAGTATATATAAATGTTCCCTATATGTTACTGTTAAATATTGGAACGCTGTTTCTGTGTTTGTTAATGCTAATTATACCAACGTTTATGGTGAGCAAAATTAATCCTGCGAAAGCAATAAAATTTGAATAAATGAAAGTTTTAAATTTATTTTTAGTAGTATTTTTACTGTTTGGATGTATTCAAGATCCTAAAAAAAAGTCTGTGGTAAAACAACAAACTTCGGTAAAGAAAAAATCACAAAGCAAAAAACAAAAAGTTGGAAGAAATACGTATGCAGCTGCAATAAAACGTACTACAAAATTTGCAAATGGTCTTGATTTTAATTTGGATTATATTCGCAAAAAAGGCTTGGCCGATAAAAAATTCTTAGCAGAGTTTTTAGGATTGTATTTAAAATTGCAGAAAGCAGCAACAACAGCGGCAGAGAAAAAGGCATTGCATAATAGGGTAGTGCCATTTTACAACAAAACATTAGAAACAAGTTTTCATAATATGGGCGCAGTAAATGATAAGTTATTCAAAAAAAATAGCATGTCCTATATGCGTATTATGTGGTTGCTTAATGAAATGGGTTTTAATATTACCAAATATAAAAAAGAACTGGCAAAAGTTCAAAAACGAATGGACAATCACATGCGTGTAAGAGGCGAGTGGCAACGTGCTGTATTTGATAAATATTATGATTTTTTTAAAATTAAAAAACCAGTTATATTACAAAATGCAAGGCGATTGAAAGGACCAATAACTACGCAAAAAGCTTTAAAATTTTACGATAGAAGAAATGCCTATGTACTAACGCACTTTGTATTTGCGGCTTACGATTATGGCAATAAAAAAACACAAACACGTTTTACAAAAGTAGATATTGATTATTTAAAAAGTATATTGCCACAAATTATAAAAAAGTTTGAATTGAAACAAAATGATGATATTGTTGCAGAGTTATTAACTTGTTTGGTGTTTATTGGCAAAACGGATACAGAGGCATTTAAAGTTTCTTATAAACGTTTGTTAAGTCGCCAAAATATAGATGGCTCTTTTGGAAGTTATGAACGTTCTAGAAAAAAAATTGGTAGTGATGTAGAGTTTAGACAATATTTGCATACAACATTGGTTGCTCTTGAAACTTTGGTAGAATTTGAAGATAGAAAATAGAAGTAATGCTAAGTGTATAAAAAAGGTAATGGTGCCAAAAATGGTTGGCATAACTTATGTCCTAATTTTATTGGATGGCAGGAATAACATATTCTGCAATAAAGCTATCTATATTTAATGGATTATAAACTCCATTGGTGTTTGCGGTTGAAACAATTACAATATCTAAACTAGGTATAAGACAAATGTATTGACCTCCATAACCCCAAGCTTTATAAACATTATTTCCTAAAATATTAGTTATCCACCAGCCGTAACTGTAGCCGTAATCACTATCAACATTTATTTGAGAGATACGTGATGTATTTATCCAATTAGTAGGAATTATTTGATTTGAGTTTGCCATACCATTGTTTGCATATAGTAATCCAAATTGAGCTAATTCTCTAGGTGTTATATAAAAATTATATCCGCCAGAAAAATAGCCTTGTGGGTCTTTTCCCCAATGTTCTACTACGATTCCTAATTTTGTCATAAGATTAGTATATAAAAACGTACATGTACTTGTATCGGAAGCTTTGCTTAAAATAGCAGAAAGTAAATGTGTATTTCCTGTTGCATAGTTAAAAGTAGTACCTGGAGAATTTACTAATGGTAAATCAAGTATAGCTTTAGTCCAATTGTTTAATATTTCAATGCTATATTCTGTATTATCTTCTTCCCAATCTAAACCTGATGTCATGTTGAGTAAATGCTTAATAGTTATCTCTTTTTTTAAGGTATTATTTGGAATATATTGTGGAAAAAAGTCCAAAACTTTTTGGTCAACTCCATCTATAATTCCTTTGTCAATTGCAATTCCGATAAGTGCAGAAAGAATGCATTTTGATGCGGAATGAATATTATTACTTTGATTTTTATCGCTACCATTAAAGTACTTTTCGTACACAATCTTATTATTTCTTATTAAAAGAAAACTAAATAGTGTTGTATGATTTTCTAGAATGTTTGTTCCCGAATTAAAAACTAAACTATCTATATTTGCCTCATTGAAATTGGAAAATTTCCATTGGTAATTTGTACTTTCAATATTGTTATAGGTAGGATTGTTTTCGTAAAAAGTATTATTGCCATCTTGTCTAATATAAATAGTATTGCAATTGGTTAAGGTATCTTGTGTTTCTGTTTCTTTTGGTTCTTTATGGCAAGAAAAGAGCAACAAAGTAAAAATTAAAAAGAGGAAACTAGGTTTCATGTTAATTTTATTGTTTATGAAAAAATAACGCTAATGTGTTTAGAGACTTTTATTAGTTTCTCAATTCCAAAAGTAGTAATAATTTTTTGAATTTTCTGTTTTTGGAAATATTATATCACACACATAATGAATATCTTACTCTTATTAGATGATATTTATTTTAGAGATGTTTTTAAGAAAAAACAGTAGTTTAAAAAGTACTTTGGTTAAATTTTTTTCTTTTTTCTATTTTTTTGAATTACGTAAAATGGCATAATTCAACAGAAAGGCTGGTGGTGCATCATAATTTCCTGTTGGACTGGTGTTTGAGATAGTTAAGACATTATTTTGTTTAATTATATTGGCTGAAATTTTAAATTTTTTGATATTCCATTTTTTATTAGAGAAAGTAGTAGGTCCTTCAAAAATCACTTTATCATTCAATGTAATTTTAATAGGGCATTTTTCATCTTTAAAATCATCAGCTCCCGATATTATAAGTTGATAGTCACTCGCTGGTGGAAACGAATTTAATTTAAAAGTAGCACTCATTTTAGAAATAGGCGTTTTAGCTCCACAAATATATGCAGTTGGGCGATCTTCTAAATGAATTCCAGTTTTAGCATTGTAATAACCATAAGTCATTATTCCGCATCCTGTAAATTTTATTGGTTCAATAAGTAGGTCCGTATCAGAATTAAAATTAACATCTTTTATTGCATAATACATAGTTACCGTAGCATTCTTTTTTCCAGCTAGTTTTTTAACAAGAGGATCTTTACTTGCTTTACGTACTTGTTTTACAAAATGTTTTACACGATCTATGTGAGATCCGTAAACAGATGTCCAAAATTCGACACTTTTACTTTTATTCAATTTTGCAGTTAGCTTTTCAAGATTGTCTATGGTTTCATAAAGCAAACTAGCATTGGCAATAGCTTTCATTGTAACTTCAGGTAAATAGGTGTCGAATTTAGATAATTCAGAATTTATTTCTTTTAAAGTCGAATAATCTTCAGGTCCAGTTAACTTCATAACAGCATCTTTGATAGTTGTTTCTGGATTAAACTTTTTAGGATTCCATGTCCAGTCTGCAATACTTACTAGAGCGCCACTTTTATCAAAATCACCACCGTTTAACATAAACGCTTTAATATCTTTTAAATATCCTTTGTAATACCATTTATTTAAATTGTAAATTGGGTCGGTAACATAATGGTAACTAGAAATATGAGGATTTCCTATACCGTTTTGAAACACTAGTGGTTTTCGTTTGATTTTATCGATTTCCCATTTTACGTGTTTTTGTGAAACAGTATTACTTTGAACTCTTGGACCTGTCCAATAAATATCTATTGCCTTTGGAAGTGTACCTATCTTATTTAAATAATTATCTCTTGGTTCGGGTAATGGATTTGGAGCAACAGGTCCCCAATAAAACGGTGGACAGAATGCAATGTTAATATTCGGATAGTCTTTTTTTAGTTTTTCATAGAGTTTGGTAAGTAAATAGTAATCTGCTTTGGCAGCTGTTCCAAATTTATTTTTATCGTTAGGATGCATAGGATATCGTGTATCATCAAATTGCACAGATAGATTACCACCAGCTTTGGCAATAGGCAGTGCAAAATTGTTGTAAATGATATCAAAATCTGCTTTACTATTACAATTTATTTGTGGCACTTGGTCGTAGCCAAGAAAACGTGCTCCTGCATACCATTTAATATCTAAAGGAGTTAATTTTTCGCCAATTTCTTTGACTCTTTTGTAAAAAATTGCACTTCTGGGCAAACGCCAGTTATCATGGTGTTTTCTATCTCCTGCAATTTCTTCTCTAAAATCAACTAAGTTTAGTTTAAAGGCTACCATAAAGTGAGCTATTACCGCTGGATTCTTACTAATACTAGACTCGGCAAGAAAGCCACGGTGTAGTGATTCTGGCCAGTCTATAACATCTAGTGCGCGTACAACAGATTTTCCATTTTTAATAAAAATCATTTGGTTAAGTGAGCTTATTGCCCATAGTAAACCTTGATAATCACTACCTTTAAGAGACACTGTATTGTTGTTAGATTTAATAACATATCCTTGTGGATTTTGCGGTGTGTTTAATGTGTTATCATTGATTTTTAGGATACAGGTGTGTTTCGTATTTTCTTTTTCAACAAATTCATACTTTCCGCCATAGCGTGTTATTCTTTCGAGTAAATATTTAAGTCGAGCGTCATTTTGTTTGATATTATTTAAAATGATGGAGGTATTTGCTAATGATATGTATTTGTTCTTGTATTTTACTTTTTGTGGAGTTGGCAGGATTTTACCTGTATAATACGGCATCATGTATGGATTATCAACTTCCCCCATGATTGTATTGTCTAAAATAAAAGTCTTATTTATTGGTTTATTCTGAATAGCGTTTGTAGAGAAATCATTTGTGTGTTTAACAAATAG
>WFMU01000336.1 GCA_015488935.1 Flavobacteriaceae bacterium
ATCATAAATAAAGCAAAAAAAGGAGAGCAAAGTGCTTATAAAACCTTACTTAATTTATTTTGGAAAGATGTATATCATTTTCAATTTAACAAAACAAAAAACGAAGATGAATCGGAAGATATTACGATTAAAACTTTTGCAAAAGCTTTTGATAAATTACACACTTTTAACGAAAAGTACAACTTTAAAACTTGGCTAATTACCATTTCTAAAAATATTTATATCGATCATTTACGAAAAGAAAAACAACAAACAATTTCGCTTCATAAAAATGATAATTCTGTTTTTGACATTCAAGATGATACACCTACAGCCGAAGATACTATTATTACGGAACAAAATCTGGCAAAACTTCTTGCATATATTAAAAAATTAAAGCCACATTATCAAGAAATTATCCAATTACGCTATTTTCAAGAAATGAGCTACAAAGAGATTGCTAACGAGTTAAATGAGCCTATGAATAATGTAAAAGTAAAATTATTACGCGCCCGTAAATTATTGGCAGAAATTATTAAAAAATAAATGGTAGGTTTTGCCCCGAAGTCTCGGGATTTGGATGTTGGATTATGGATGTTGGATTTTGAATGTTGGATGTTGAATGTTGAATGTTGAATGTTGAATTATGGATGTTGGATGTTGGATTTTATTCATTTTAAACATAATCTTTACATTCTTAGCAAAAACTTTGCGACTTTTGCATAAAAAATAACAACTAATAGAATAACCTATAAAAATGAAATTAAAAAAACTTACGAGCCTCCTTTTTTGCATTTCTCTTATATTCTATTCTTGTACTCAAAAAAAAGTGAAGCGTAGTACTAAAAGTAAAAATCAGGTTAAAAAGAGTATTATATCTAAAAAAAATAAAAAAAATATTCCAAAAAAGAGATTAGATACGCTAAACAATAAAAATGTAGTCGCATTTTTAACAGAATATGGAAAGCAAAATCCAGAAACAAAAGTTTTATTTAAAACCAGATTGGGAGATATTACTATTAAATTATACAAAGATACTCCACTACATCGTGCTAGTTTTATATTTTTAACTAAAATTGGTTATTTTAATACCACTTGCTTTCATAGAGTTGTTCCTAATTTTATTGCACAAGGTGGAAATTCAGAAAATAAAAAAACAGCAGATATTAGAAATAGATACAAACATTATTTAATTCCGCCAGAATTTAAACGGCATCACAAACACAAAAGAGGCGCTTTAGCTGCTGCTAGAGAATGGGAAAATAATCCAAAAAAACTATCTACACCATTTGAATTCTACTTTATACAAAAAAGAAAAGGAGAGCATCATTTAGATTTTGAACATACTGTTTTTGGAGAAGTAATTAAAGGAATGCCCGTAATTGATAAAATTATTGCAGAGAAAGCAGATACCGACGAATGGCCTTTTGTAGATATTAACATTACCGCTAAAGTACTAGAATAAAGCACAATACCTGCATTAATAGTTAATCATTTGTTAAATATTTGGTTATTCCAATAAATTTTCGTTATATTGTATTTTATTAAAAAATATTGAAAAATGGGTAGACCTGCAACAAAACCAGGAAAGTTAAAAGACGGATTTTATATAGAAATATTAAATAAAGGCGCAAAGAAAGGAATTAAATTATACAGAGATAGTGAAAAACAAATGTTAATTGCTATCGAAGAATACAGAAAAACAAAAGATATTATTGTTTTGGGAGAATCAAAAAATAATAAATTCATTTCAAAAAGTAGAGTTATTAAAATAGCTTAATATTATTAACCTTATAACAAAGCTTAAAATTTTATTTTAAGCTTTTTTTTATGTCTCTTTTTTAAAAATTTAGCAATTATTAATTAGTATCTTTGCAAACTAAAAAACCGAAAATGACCTTTACAGAAGAATTAAATCGCAGAAGAACCTTTGGTATTATATCTCATCCAGATGCTGGAAAAACAACACTAACTGAAAAATTATTACTTTTTGGTGGTGCTATTAATGAAGCTGGTGCGGTAAAAAATAATAAAATTAAAAAAGGTGCAACTTCCGATTTTATGGAAATTGAACGACAACGTGGTATTTCTGTAGCTACTTCGGTTTTGGCTTTTGAATATAAAGGTGTTAAAATTAATATTTTAGACACTCCTGGTCATAAAGATTTTGCCGAAGACACTTTCCGTACATTAACTGCTGTAGATAGTGTAATTGTTGTTATTGATGTGGCAAAAGGTGTAGAAGAGCAAACAGAAAAACTAGTTAAAGTTTGCAGAATGCGTAAAATTCCGATTATTGTTTTTATCAATAAACTCGATAGAGAAGGTAAAGATGCTTTTGACCTTTTAGATGAAGTTGAACAAAAACTTGGGCTTACTGTAACACCTTTGAGTTTCCCTATTGGAATGGGTTATGACTTTAAAGGAATATATAATATTTGGGAGAAAAAATTAAATCTTTTCGATGGCGATGTTAAACAAACTATCTCGGAAGGTGTTGAATTTACCGATATTAATAATCCTGAACTCGATAAAATTGTTGGCGAAAAACATGCTAATAACTTAAGAGAAGAATTGGAATTGGCAATGGAAGTTTATCCTAAATTTGATAAAGAAACTTATTTAAAAGGTGATTTGCAACCTGTGTTTTTTGGTTCTGCTTTAAACAATTTTGGTGTTAAAGAATTGCTAGATTGCTTTATCGAAATTGCTCCAACACCGCAAGCAAAAATGGCAGATAATCGATTAATTGCATCTAATGAAGATAAAATGACTGGCTTTGTCTTTAAAATTCATGCCAATATGGATCCGAAACATCGAGATAGACTCGCATTTGTAAAAATTGTTTCTGGTATTTTTAAACGAAATACCAACTATTTACACGTTAGACTTAATAAAAAAATGAAATTCTCATCGCCAAATGCATTTTTTGCAGAGAAAAAAGAAATTGTAAACGAATCGTATCCTGGTGATATTGTAGGCTTACACGATACAGGAAATTTTAAAATTGGAGATACCCTAACGGAAGGTGAAATAATTAACTTTAAAGGAATTCCTAGTTTTTCGCCAGAACATTTTAGATATATTAATAATGCCGACCCAATGAAATCAAAACAATTGGCAAAAGGTATTGACCAATTAATGGACGAAGGTGTAGCACAATTATTTATTTTAAACCTTAACGGTAGAAAAGTTATTGGTACGGTTGGTGCTTTACAATTTGAAGTAATCCAATATCGTTTGGAACACGAATATGGTGCAAAATGTAGTTACGAAAACTTAAACATGCACAAAGTATGTTGGGTTGAACCTGAGGATGCAAAAAATAATGAATTTAAAGATTTTAGTAGAGTAAAACAACGCTATTTGGCAAAAGATAAAGATGGACAATTGGTATTTCTTGCAGATTCTGATTTTACCATTCAAATGACACAAAGCAAATATCCTAGCGTTAAATTACATTTTACAAGTGAATTTTCGTAATTTACATGCTCATTTTCTAAATATTAAGCCTATTTTGGTTTTTACATTTTTTACTTAGTGAAGATAGCAATTTTACATAAAGACGTACAAGATTTTATTTTAAAAAATTTAAATCAAGACATAACTAAATTGGTCTTAAAAGGAAGTCCGTTTGAAACTATTTCTATCCAAGAACTGGCGGAGCAAATACTTGCCAAATCTAAATGTAAAAACAAATTACCAACATGGTACAACAGCAAGAATATTTATTATCCAAATAAATTAAATATAGAGCAGACCTCTTCTGAAATCGCTGCCAATTACAAAGCCAATATAATACAAGGAAATTCTATTATTGACTTAACTGGTGGTTTTGGAGTAGATTCTTTTGCTTTTTCTAAACATTGCACAGAGGTTATACATTGCGAAATAAATCTAACATTATCTAAAATAGCACAATATAATTTCCAACAATTAGGTGTAAAAAATATTAAAACTATTACCACAAACGGCTTACAATATCTCAAAAATAACACTAAAAAATTTGATTGGATATACGTAGATCCTTCTCGTAGAGACAATTTAAAAAAACGTGTATTTTTATTGACAGATTGCTTACCGAATCTTCCAAAAAACGTCAATTTTCTTTTTAAATATACTAACAATATCTTGGTAAAAACAGCTCCATTATTAGATATTCATGCTGCTATTAAGGAGTTGAAATTTGTAAAAGAAATTCATATTATTGCTTTACAAAACGATGTAAAAGAAGTATTATATGTTTTAAAAAAGGATTTTTTTGGAGATATTAATTACAAAACAATTAATATTTTAAAAGATAAATCACAGGTCTTTAATTTTAATTTTACAGCAACAAATGCTGCTTATTCATTACCAAAAAAATATCTTTACGAGCCAAATACTGCTATTTTAAAAGCTGGTGCATTTAACGAAATTGCAACTTTATTACATCTAAAAAAACTGCACAAACACACGCATTTATACACTTCAAATACTTGTATAGATTTTCCTGGAAGAAGATTTAAAATAAAAGCAATACAAAATTACAATGCAAAAAAAATAAGCAAACTTATTCCTACAAAAAAAGCAAATATAACCACACGTAACTTTCCAGAAACAGTAGAACAAATCCGTAAAAAAACCAAATTAAAAGATGGTGGTAATTTATATTTGTTCTTTACCACAAATATAAATAAAGAGCGAGTGGTACTTTTTTGTGAGAAAGTATCGTTTAAACATGAATAAGCATAAGCTGTTTCCTCTGTTACAGTTAGGAGTTCATTCTAAAGGAAACTCTCGACTTTTTCTAAACCTATCAGTTCTTAAAATCTGCTAGGCTTAACCATATTTATATTTTTTTATTAACTGTATTACTTCTTTTTTATTTAGCACTAAAATTAATAGCAATAAAATAAATACCAACATTGCCAAACAAAAGAGTAATCCTTTATCATCTAATACCTCAATTCCCAATACGGTAAGATGAAAAAATAAAGCGCCTGATATCACACCAATACTCAATATTGCACCTATTATGGTTGTTCGTTTTATTATTAATAATAGTGCTGCAATTAATTCTATTATTCCAATACCTATTCTTCCTGTTGTACCTAATCCTATTTTTTTAAATATATACACACTCTCTGGTGCTGCAGTAAATTTATAAAATAATGTTTGTAACATTACCAATGCAGTTATTATTGCTGCAACTCTCGTTATTATTTGTGTATTAAACTTCAAAATTGGTTACTCTAGGTTATTGTGTTAAAGCTTTCCAATTTTTATTTGCTTTTTCCTTTAATTTTTTTGGATTCTCATCAATCCACTTTTTATAGGTATTTGTAAAGAAACTTGTATAGAACAAATACAGTTTATTGTCTCGTATTTCAAAAACTTTTGGATCCATTTTTACTTTTTCTCCAGTAGTTCCCATTGCATAAGCACACCATCCTCCATATTGTGGTAAATAGTTTGTTGGATTTGATTTAAATTTTTTTAAATTTTCTTTTGTCGCAAATTGATATTTTACTCCTCTATAGGTACAAGTGTATTTGGATTTTCCTTTTAATGCTTTATTATTAAAATAGGAAACTACATCATATCCTTCAATGGCAATTCCTTTAGAATTTATATTGCACATTGCTTGTTGTCCATACATAAAATTCATTATTAGACTTGTAATAAGTATTAAAATTTGTACTTTTTTCATGGGTTTAAATTAATGTTTTTTATTATAGAATACTCAGGTTATTAAACAAAACGCTATAATACCAAATTAGTATAACTTTATTATTAAATTATAGCGTTTTGTTTTTTACCTGATTAATTATCTTGCAACTGTACCTGAAGGAAAACTTCCTAAATTTTGATTCATGGTATATAGTGTATGGTCTGTAGCATCTGCTGCTATGTTACCAACTAATGGTTTTAATGTAAAAGGCATTGGACTATTATCTGGTTCTGGTTCTATAGATATTACTGCTTTTCCTCCTGCTATATCTGTTGGAAATGTTAATCCTGCAGGTGCACTTTGTAAAAAGTCTTCTCCTGGAAAAAATCCATCTGCTCCATTAGGCATTGGTAATGCTGTGGTACTGCTATATCCATCAAACATATCTGTTGCTGCCACTTTTGTAAATTTTCCTGTGGTAACTGGTTGTCCGTTAATCACTACCCATCCTTCGTATTTCCATCCGTTTGGCAAGGTAGGTAAGGTTAATCCAGCTACAGGACTACCGCTTGTTGGATCTAAAAACCAAATACCGCTATTTTCATTTGTCATTGCTCCATTGGTTGGTGTTGCTAATATATATTTACCTGCTGCATTTGAAAAATCTCCAACTGTTCCACTTCCCATTGTTGCAGTATTTCCTGAAAAATCTCCTACCAAAATTTTTGTGTTTGATGGTGCTGGGTCTGTATCATTTAAGGGTTCTATTGATAATACAAATTTTGTTGCTGCGCTCAATTGATTATAATCTATTGTAAATGTTTGTGGAAAAGTTACATTTGTAAATGTTCCTGTACTTACTGGAGTTCCATTTACAATAATCCACCCTTCATAAACAAAATTGGAACCCAATGCATCTAAACCAGAAAGGTTTAAGGTTAAATTTCTAGTTGTTGGTGTCATCTCATCATCGTTGCTACATGATATGATAAATGCGGCAAAGAAAATACCGAATGTCATTAGTTTTAAAATACTTTTCATGATATTATTGTTTTAGATTTATAATACCACAAAATTATGA
>WFMU01000337.1 GCA_015488935.1 Flavobacteriaceae bacterium
ATTTTAATGTAAATGATTGGAGTGTAGAACAACAAGCTAAACATACATTTCATATGGCAATTTTAAAATTAGCTAAAGTTTTAGGAATTGAATTTGCTTTCCCTTCAACAACGATGATGATTGAACAGTTTCCAGAAAAGAAAACTTTTACTATAGATTATCATAAAGAAATTAATAAAAAAGCTATTCAAGATATACTAACTGAATTAGCCAATCAGCATACTGAAAAGGTTGATAATTTAGAGCCTTTGGCTGATGATGATTAAATTATGAATATCATAGAAAAATACGAAAATCAGTTTGCTTATTCTGGTGTTGTAATGAATCTTTTGTTAGCTGCTCAGGCTTATCTACTTTGGACAAATCCTACGGTAAACGACGCTAATAAAATTTATACTATTGCCGTATTAATGGGATTTGAATTTTTTATGATTCATTCAGGCGTATTTATGGCGGCATTTCCAAGAAAAATATCCTTGTATGTTTTTTTTCCTCTTTATGGGATGTTTGCTTTAGCAATCAATGCAATGACTGATGGTAATGCTGTTCTTTACTTATATTTAATCGTTATTTTTCAACGAATGCGTTTTGCATTTTTTAATGCTAATAAAGGACTAAAGAATAAAGCAATTTCTTTTTCAGCTTGGGCTGTAATTATTTACATGTTTAGCATTATGATTGTTTTGTTCAATTCTGATAATGTGTCTGTTTTTGGATTAACTAATGATTTTCTTGTGATTTCTGGTTATAGAGACAAACATTCTGTTGGTATTTTTACTGACAGCCCAAATTTGGCAATGGCTTTTGCTGTTATTTACTACGGTCTTTTAGCATTAACAGAATTTAATCTTACTCGTGCCTATATTGAACATCCCGAACGATTCAATAAACAAGATTAATCACACAAATTAACTTGATGTGGTTTCCAAGTAGATTTATCTCCCGTAAAACCATCCGAAATACTAATAAGTTCAATAGTTTTAGGCACAAATTTAATAAGCAAGTAATCTCTATCTTTATTAGGATAAAACTTTTCCCAGCCATCCTTCCATATTTCGTTTTTGGTAGCAGTGTCATTTACCAAATAAGCATTTCCCATTAACGAAACGTAGGCTAATTTATTTTTATCAAAATAATGTAACGTTGTTTTTGAGTTATTTTTTAGTTGCTGTACTTTTCTACTTTTAGGATTGGTAGCCATCCAAATAATATGATGCTCTTTAGGTAAAAAAGGCTCTACAATTCGTGCTCTTGGTTGTTTATTTTTATCTAAAGTGATAAGAGTAGCATAATAAGCCGAAGCAATTACAGAATCTGCCACTTGTAGTATTTTTTGTTCTTCTGGAGTAAAAGAAGACTTAAAAATAAGCTTTTCTGTCTTTTCAGAATGACAAGCAGCAAATAATAAAGCAAAAATCAGTAAATAGACTGTTTTCATAAGAGAGTTTTTACAAAAATAAGCCAACAAATGAAACACAATGCTTATATTTGTATAAAATAGTTAACATGAGAAAAACCCTCCCCTTTTTAGTAATTTTTTTATTATTTGTTGGATTATTAAACAGTCACGCACAAGGTGCAGATAACTGGATATTTGGTAGAAACGCAGGTTTGCGATTTAATGCAGGTGGAAATCCAATACCATTTAATGGAAGTGCGTTAAACACACTAGAAGGATGCGCTTCTTTTTCGGATGCAAATGGAAATCTATTATTTTATTCCAATGGTAGTACGGCATGGAATAGAAACCATCAAATAATGCCAAATGGTATTAATTTAGGAGGAAATAATTCGAGTTCACAATCTGCTTTAATAGTTCCAAATCCAGTACAAAATAATATCTTTTATTTATTTACTGTTGGAGCAGCAGGAAATACAGGTTTCCATATAAACACTGTAGATATGAATACTTTTGGTGGATTAGGAAGTGTAATATCTGGACCAATTGATTTATCTACACCACTTGAAGGTAATAATAGTTGGAGCGAGAAAATTACGGCTGTAAAAAGAACCGCAACAAATGAATATTGGGTAATTACCTTTTCTAGAAATACTTTTTATAGTTTTTTAATTACAGGAACAGGGCTTAACACAACGCCAATTGTTTCTTCTGGATTTCAATCTACTAATGATGCTAGAGGCTATTTAAAAATATCTCCAGACGGAACAAAATTAGTACGTGCAAGTATGACAAGTGGTACTTCTTTATATGACTTTGACGTAAGTACAGGTATTGTAAGTAACGAATATAGATTACAAATTAACGGATTTGCTGGATATGGTGTAGAATTTTCACCAGATAGTAGTAAACTCTATATTGGTACAGGAGGTTATACAAATGAAACAGAAAGATTATATCAGTTTGATATGAATAGTGCTAATATAAATAGCACAAGACTGCAAATATATACCTATTTTAATAGTAGAGGAGCATTGCAACTAGCATCTAACGGAAAAATTTATTGGGCAAGTAATGGTTCAAATTTTATAAGTGTAATAAACAATCCTAATGAATTAGGAGCAGCATGTAATTTTTCTTTTAGAACCGTAAGCTTAGGAAGCAATAGGTCAGGACAAGGATTACCTCCTTTTATACAATCGCTATTTTTACAAACAGGTATTCTAATAGCAAATCTAGATTTATGCGAAGGACAAACCTATGTGTTAGAACCAGACACTACAAACTATCCACAAACTACAACTTATACATGGTATTTAAATGGTGTGCTAATACCAGTAACCACAAGTTCTATAACCATAGATCAAATCACAAATTATGGCGCAGGTGTCTATCGTTTAGAAGTAGATTTTAACGATGGGTCTTTACCATCCATTGGAGAAACAACAGTACAATATTATGCCTATCCAACTTTAACTACACCAGTAAACGTACAACTTTGTGATAACGATGCAGATGGTATAAGCACTATTGATTTAACCATTTATCGAGACCAAATAGCCACAGGTTTAAATGCAAGTAATTTTACCTATTATACCAATCAAAACGATGCAGAAAATGAAACTAATGCTATTGTAAATCCGAGTAGCTATAATACAAGCAGTACTACTATTTGGGTACGTGTAGTAACAGGAGGTAATTGTTATGCTGTAGCTGAATTGGTTATCGAAATAACAGCATCTACCGTTAGTTTTACAAGAACGTATAACGAATGTGATGATTTTTTAGACATAAATGGAAACAATAATGCCAATAATGATAATACTGATGGTATATCGCAATTTAACTTTAGCGATGCTGCAAATGATATTATCGCTTTATTTCCAATAGCACAACAACCAAATTTAAGCGTACATTATTACCTTACTTTAGCCAATGCTTTGGCAGGAATAAACGAAATAACAAATACTAGCAATTTTAGAAACATAACCGCACCAAATTACCAACGAATTTATATTAGAATAAATAACAATTTAAATAATGCATGTGCAGGTTCTGGAGATAATTTATATCTAGATTTGTTTGTTAATCCAATACCAATTGCAAACGAAGTTACCACTACTAGAGAATGCGATTATAATAACGACGGTTTTGGTAGTTTTGATACCTCAGCAATAGCAAATAATGTTTTACAAGGGCAACCAAATATTACATTAACCTATTTTAATGAAGATGGAAGTCAAATATTACCAACATTACCAAATCCTTTTTATACCGAATCGCAAACCATAACCATAGTAGCAACCAACAACAATAATGCAGCTTGTAACGACCAAACTACCTTAGAATTTATTGTAGATAAAATGCCATATATAAATCAAGAAGTAACTATTGCACCACTTTGTGATGATATACCAAACGATTTAGATGGTTTATCAGATTTTGATACTTCACAAATTGAAGCTACTATTTTAGGACCAAATCAAACCAATATGGTTGTACATTATTATAACGAAAATGGCGAAGCGTTACCAAGTCCATTGCCAAATCCGTTTACAACAGGAACACAAACCATAACCGTTGTGGTAGAAAATCCATTAAATACAGTTTGCCAAGCAACAACAACCATAGATTTTCATGTAACACTATTACCAGATTTTGAAATTAACGACGATTATCTATGTGTAAACTTTTTACCAGAACCATTAGTTGTATCTATTGAAAATGCACAAGCAAATTACAATTATCAATGGTACGACCCTAATAATTTACCAATAGGAACAAATACAAACGAATTACAAATTTTTGAAGGAGGAACCTATTCCGTAACCGCTACAACACAAGATGGTTTAGGCTGTGAAACTACAAAAGAATTTGTAATTACAGAAACAGAAATACGTATTAATAAACCAAAAAATTTAAAAGAATGTGATACTGGTTTTGATACAGCAATATTTAATTTGCAAGAAAATATAGACCAAATTACTTCAGATACAAGCTTAGAAATAAGTTATTTTAATTCGATGTTAGACTTAGAGAATAATCAAAATGAAATAATGAATCCCGAATCCTATTCTAACATTTCCGATCCAGAAACCATTTATGTCCGTGTTTATAACCCACTCACAGAGTGTTACGAAAGTACCAGTTTTTTACTAAAAACAGAAAACTGTCCTCCAATGCTTCCAAACGGTTTTACACCAAATAACGATGGACAAAATGATAGTTTTACCATACGTGGATTACATAATATTTTTACAGATTACGAAATATACATTTACAACAGATATGGTCATTTAGTTTTTAGCGGAAATGATAAAAATGAAGATTGGGATGGTACCTACAAAGGAAAAGATATGCCTTCTGGAACGTATTTTTATGTGCTCTACTTTAATGATGACGAAACATCTTTTGGTTCTGTAAGAAGATGGCTTTATTTAACTAGATAATAAAGTAAAGGTTTCACTTAAGCGAAACCCTTACTTTATTAATTCTGCATCTAATTTTCATTTAAGATAACCATAATTACCAAACTTCTTTCAATAGAAAAACAAATCTAATGCTCTTCGATATAAAAT
>WFMU01000338.1 GCA_015488935.1 Flavobacteriaceae bacterium
TCTTTTATTATTGTATTTATATTAACTTTTATGGGTTGGATTCCTGGTATTTTGGCAGCATTAATTATTTTAAATAAGACCGAATAAGTAAAAAATAAATGCGACTTTTGTAATTCGTATTAATCAAATAAAATCAGATGAAATTTAAAAAACCATTATTCGTATTATTAATAGCAATATTTAGTATAACAAGTTGTCAAGTAACCGAAAAAATTTATTTAAATGAGGATGGTTCTGGAACATTTGATTTAGAACTAAACATGAGCGAGATGATAAAATCTTTAGGAAGCATGGACAACAAAAAACAAAAAGATTCCACTTATGTAGCAGTAGATACTTTAATAAATTTTTCGCAAATGTTAATCGAAAAGAAAGATAGTATTGCTAAATTATCAAAAGAAAAACAAGCACAGTTAGAACAATTAAAAGGTATGCAAATAAAAATGCATGAAGATAAAAACAAAGGCGAATTTGTAATGAATTATATAGTCAAATTTAAAAATGTTAACGAATTGTCTGAAGTAAAGGATATGCTGAATAGTGCACAAAGTTTAGAAAAAGGAAAAGAAAAAAAATTACCTTCAAAATCCGACATGAAATTTTCGTTTAAAAGAAATAAGTTTAAACGTATTGTGATAGCAAAAAAGCAAACAGATAAAGATTCAACGAAGTATAACGAGTCTATGAAAAAGTTTGATATGTTTATGAAAGGTTCTACTTACAATATAGAATACCATTTTCCAAGACCGATAAAAAGTACCACCGCAAAAAATGTTACTTATAGCAAAGATGGAAAAGTAATTTACATAAAATCTACCATGCAAGAAGTAACCGATGCTCCAGAAATTTTGAATTTTGAAGTAAAGTTAAAAAAATAATGCAACAGATACAATTACAAGATATTGGTCTTACAGATTATAATTCAGCTTGGCAATATCAGAATAAATTATTTCAACAAATTATCGATTTAAAGTTAGTAAACAGAAATAATAATACAGCAATACCAACGCCAAATTATTTTCTATTTACAGAGCATCCACATGTATATACTTTAGGTAAAAGTGGCGATGTAAATAATTTATTATTATCCGAAAAGCAACTCCAAGAAAAAGGCATTACTTTTTTTAAATCCAATAGAGGTGGTGATATTACTTATCATGGTCCAGGGCAAATTGTAGGATATCCAATTTTAGATTTAGATAATTTTTTTACCGATATTCATAAATTTATGCGAAATTTAGAAGAAATCATTATTTTAACTATTGCAGAATATGGATTAAAAGGCGAACGTAGCGAAGGAGAAACAGGTGTTTGGTTAGATGTAGGAACTCCTTTTGCACGTAAAATATGTGCGCTTGGTGTACGGACTTCGCGTTGGGTTACCATGCATGGATTTGCATTAAATGTAGCAACAAATTTGGGCTATTTTGACCATATTATTCCATGTGGAATTCGTGGTAAGGCTGTAACCTCTTTAGAAGTAGAATTAAAACGTAAAATAAATGTAGCAGAAGTAAAAGAAAAAATAAAAAAACATTTTGCTGCTGTTTTTAATGCCGAGTTTGTGTTAAGTGAAAAATAAAATGCCAAAAAACGCATGTGAATTCTTTTAAAAACAGTGCTGCCTTAATATCTTATTTCTCGCATCCTAAGTCTTGTTTCTTGTTTCTTACAAAAAAAAGAAAAAAATACTTGCACAATAAAAAACTTATCGTATATTTGCGATAAGAAATGAAGCGTACACTAGAAAATATAAAATATAGTAAAGAAACCGAAGATATTGCCATGTTTGCAAAAGCATTGGCACATCCAACGCGAATAGCCATTTTAAAATATTTAGACAATCAAGCTTGTTGTTTTACAGGAGATTTGGTAGAAATTTTACCATTAGCACAATCCACTATATCGCAACATCTAAAAGAATTAAAAAATGCAGGATTAATTCAAGGAACCGTAGAACCACCAAAAATTAGATACTGCATTCATCAAGAAAATTGGCAAAAAGCACAGAAACTCTTTGAAGCATTATTTCTAGAAAATAAAGGAAATTATTTCAATAAATGTTAAAAAATTTAAAAACCATATCGTTTATACGCGATAAACAATAACAAATTAAATAAAAATGAAAACAATAAAAATTTTAGGAACAGGATGTCCAAATTGTAAAAGAACCGAAGCGGTAGTAAAAACAGTTGCCGAAGAATTAAAAATAGATGTAAATATCGTTAAAGTAGAAGATATTCAAGATATTATGGCGTATGATATTATGAGCACTCCAGCCGTAGTAATAGATGAAAAAGTAGTAATAAAAGGTCGTGTTCCGAGTTTTGACGAGATTAAAACTTTACTAAAAGAAGACGATGCTTGTTGTAGCGATACAGACAATTCTTGCTGTGAACCAACAGATAAAAATAACTCTTGCTGTAGTTCTGAAGATACTACATCTAGTTGCTGCTAAAAATAACATGAAAAAAAGACTTAAATTTTTAGATCGTTATTTAACTTTATGGATATTCCTTGCCATGTTACTCGGTGTTGGATTAGGATACTTTTTTCCGCAAATAGCGAAAGTAACAAATACATTATCCGTTGGCACAACCAATGTTCCATTGGCAATTGGATTAATTTTAATGATGTATCCACCATTGGCAAAAGTCGATTATAATCTAATTCCATCTATTGTAAAAGATACCAAAGCCATGTCGCTATCATTAATTTTAAACTGGATTATTGGACCAATACTCATGTTTACATTAGCCATTCTATTTCTAAAAAACGAACCAGAATATATGGCAGGACTAATTTTAATAGGTTTGGCACGATGTATTGCTATGGTTATTGTATGGAACGATTTAGGTGGCGGAAGCAGAGAATACGGCGCAACATTAATTGCATTAAACAGTGTTTTTCAAGTTTTAACTTACAGTTTTTACGCTTGGTTATTTATTAGCGTATTGCCAAAATATTTTGGTGTACAAAGTTTTGACATAAACATATCCATTACCGAAGTTGCAAAAAGTGTATTTATCTATTTAGGAATACCGTTTTTAGCAGGATTTTTAAGTCGCAAATATCTAGTAAAATTTAAAGGAACCGATTGGTACAACCGTAAATTTATTCCATTTATTTCGCCAATCACACTTATAGCTTTGTTGGCAACTATCGTATTAATGTTTAGCCTCAAGGGCGATTTAATTGTAGAAATACCAATGGACGTTCTTAAAATTGCCATTCCGCTAATCCTCTATTTTGCCATCATGTTTTTTGTGAGTTTCTTTATAGGCAAAACCTTAAAAATAGATTATAAAAGAAACGCATCCATTGCATTTACAGCAACAGGAAATAATTTTGAACTCGCCATTGCCGTTGCCATTGCCATATTTGGTATCAATTCCAAACAAGCATTTACAGGTGTTATAGGACCATTAGTAGAAGTTCCAGTACTTATTTTATTAGTAAATATTTCGCTGTGGCTGAAGAAAAAATATTATTAATTAGATACATTTTAAGAATAACATATAACATTATTGCAAATGAAAATACTCATATTATGTACGGGAAATTCATGTAGAAGTCAAATGGCAGAAGGTTTTTTAAAAGCCTTTGACCAAAATTTAGTCGTACACTCTGCAGGAACAAAACCAAGTAAGCAAGTACATCCAAATGCAATAAAAGTAATGGCAGAATTGGGAGTAGATTTAAGTAAAAATCATCCGAAATCCGTAGATGTATTTTTACAAGATACTTTCGATTATGTAATTACCGTTTGTGGCGGAGCAAAAGAAAACTGTCCAACCTTTTTCGGAAAAGTAAAGCAAAGATTACACATCGGATTTGAAGACCCAGACGAAGCAACAGGAACCGAAGAAGAAATAATGGCAGCATTTAAAAGAATACGAGATGAAATTTTACGAGACTTCTTTCGGTTTTGGAGAAAAGAGATTGTGACGAATTATGAGTGATGAATGATGAATTATGAATTAATAAAAAAAAGCAACACTAATCAGGGAAGTTCAACGTAAAGCCGTTTTGCTAAAACGGCTCAATAAACAGTAAAGCTGTTTTGCTAAAACGGCTCAATAACAATAGTAAAACCGTTTTGTTAAACGGCTCTATAGCATAATATAAAAACTAAATATAAAATTATGAAACACATAAAACTAATAATCCTCCTTTTAATTATAAGTCTAGCCTCTTGTAATAAAGAAACAAAACCAAAAGTAACCTTTATAGAATTAGGTTCCGTAAAATGTATTCCGTGCGTAAAAATGCAAAAAGTCATTAAGCAAGTAGAAGAAAAATATCCAAATAAAGTAAAAACTATCTTTTATGATGTTTGGACAAAAGAAGGAGAACCTTATGCCGAAAAATACCATATAGACCCAATACCAACACAAGTATTTTTAGATGAAAACGGAAAAGAATATTTTAGACACGAAGGCTATTTTCCATTTGAAGAATTAGAAAAAGTTTTATTAAAAAAAATGGAGCATTGATTTTTTTTTCACGCAAAGAACACAATCCCGATACTTCGGGGATGCAAAGTAAAAAAGACAAACACTACTCAAATAAACAAATCAACAAATTAACGAATTAACAAATCAACAAACAATCAAAATGTTCAACTGGATAGAAAAAATAGCAAAATACCTCGTTAATGACCTCTTTGGAGTAAATCCAGAAAGCCATTTATCCGAAGCATTAAATTTCTTTATATACGATACCACAAAAATTTTAATACTACTCTTTATTATTATTTTTTTAATGGGAATAGTAAACAGTTATTTCCCAATAGACAAAGTCCGCAATTACCTATCACGAAAAAAATTATACGGATTAGAATATCTTATGGCAAGTCTTTTCGGTGTAGTAACACCATTTTGTTCCTGCTCATCCGTACCATTATTTATCGGATTTGTAAAAGGAGGGATACCATTAGGAGTAACCTTTGCATTTTTGGTAACCTCGCCATTAGTAAACGAAGTAGCAATAGGATTATTTATAGGACTATTTGGTGTAAAAATGACCGCAATTTATGTCATTAGTGGCGTGTTACTCGGAACCATATCTGGAGTAATCTTACAAAAATTAAAACTAGAACGCCACCTAACACCATGGGTAAAACAAGTATTAGAAAATGCCCAAAGAGAGCAAGATACCTTTATTGCCGAAAAGCAAACCTTTAAACAACGCTTACCAATAATATGGCAAGAAGTACTTAAAATAATCAAAGGCGTAGTACCTTATGTAGTTGTAGGAATAGCCATTGGTGGATTAATGCACGGTTATATTCCAGAAGGATTCTTTGAACAATACATGAGTAAAGACAACCTATTTGCAGTACCAATGGCAACCATATTAGCCGTACCAATGTACTCCAATGCATCAGGAATTTTACCAGTAGTGCAAGTATTAGTAGCCAAAGGAATTCCAATAGGAACAGCCATCGCATTTATGATGGGTGTCGTAGGATTATCATTTCCCGAAGCCATGCTCCTAAAAAAAGTAATGACACTTAAACTCATCGGAATATTCTTTGGTGTAGTAACACTATGCATCATCATTTCAGGTTATATTTTTAATCTAATATTGTAAACTATCATGAAATATCTATCCACATTATTAATTATCGCAGTACTATATTCTTGTACAAATACGATTAAATCGGAAGAAAAAAAACTTCCAAAGAAACATACAAACCAACCTTCAATAAAAGTACTAGATACCGATTTTTCCAAAGGAAGACTAAGCTTACATCAAGAACTAAATTTAGAAGATTTAGCAAAATTTCACGGACATTTGTGCGATGGTTTAGTAGTAGGATTTTTAGGAATAAACGAAGGCTTACAACAACTATATCCAAACGGAATTATAGACAGAACCAATACAAGAATCGTAAGTAAAAGCTCACCATGTTTAACCGATGTAGCCGTTTATGTTTCTGGAGGACGCTATCAATTTAATTCATTTTATGTAGATAATACCATCGAAGATGGCTTTTATATCATCCAACGAAAAGACAATGGAAAAGCAGTAAAAGTAAAAATGAATAAAGGCGTAAAACCAGCAATAATCGGACAATTAGGAAAAAAAGCAATAAAAGGAGAACTACCTGCCTGCGACTTAGACAAATTAAAAAAATTAGAAGACGATTTTGCACAAAAATTACTACAATCCAATCCAAAAGAAAATTTTACTGTAACACAAGTAAACGATTTTAAATGGAATCCCATACTTAAAAACGATTATTTAAAAACCGATGTATTAAATAAAAACAAACCAAAATGTGCACAGTAAAAATTGTAACAATTATAACAAAATAAAACAACAAATAAGAGTACTTTTGGCATGGAATAACTAAAAATATTAAAAAATGAAAAACCTAAAATTAATACCAATATTAGCAATTTTTGCATTCTTTTTTTCGTGTAAAACAACAAAACAAACCACAACAGTACAAAAAGAACATGCAACTACAAGCCAAACAGAAGCAAAAAAAGAACATAAAGTACATTGGACTTATACAGGAGAAACAAGCCCAAAATACTGGTCAAATATAAGTAGCGAATACAAAGATTGTGACGGCTCAGCACAATCGCCAATCGATATTAATGATGCAAAAGTTGTTTATTTAAAAAAACCAAATTCATTAAATATTCAGTACCATACAACCAAAACCAATATTGTTAATAACGGACATACAATACAATTTAATAGCACAGCAGGAAACCAAGTAAGCTTTAATAATAAAACATACCAATTAAAACAATTTCATTTACACAGTTTAAGCGAACATACAATAAACGGAAAACACCTTCCACTAGAAGTGCACTTTGTAAATAAAGCCAACGATGGTACTTATGCCGTAGTAGCAGTATTTTTTAAAGAAGGAAAAGAATCGCCATTCTTTAAAAAATTCTTAGAAAAATTACCAACAGAAGAAGGCAAATATACCGAAGAAAGTACCTTTAATATCCAAGAAGTATTACCAGAAACCAAGCAATTTTACCATTATAATGGCTCTTTTACAACACCACCATGTACCGAAATAGTAACTTGGATTCTTTTAAATGATACAAAAACAGCATCCAAAGAACAATTAGAAAAATTAAACCATTTACTACACAACAATTACAGACCAGTACAAGAAATAAACTATAGAAATGTAGATAAACAATAATAATTTCACACATAAGTACCATTTTGGTACTTATGTGTATAATCAAAATCCCATGAAAAAAATACTCTTTATTATTTTAGCAACAAGCATCCTATTTATTTCTTGTAAAAATACAAGTACAAAAAAACAAGTTGAAAATGTTGCCAACTTAAAAACAGATAGAATCGAAGTTTTAGATTTTTACGGTAAACACCGTTGTAAATCTTGCGTAGATATTGAACGAAATACCAAAACAACCTTAAACCAACATTTTTCGGAAGAATTAAAAAATAAAAAAATTATTTTTAAATTAATACAATGGGACAATCCAGAAAATGATGCACTAGTAAATAAATTTGAAGCAGCAGGAACATCATTAATTATTTATAGAATAAAAAATGGCAAAGAATACATTAACGATATTACCGATTTTGCCTTTAAACAAAGCGAACACGATACTATTTTTGTAAATACACTTAAAAAAATGCTAACGAACGAACTTAAAAAACAGTAAATGGATTTTTTACAAAGCCTATTAGACAGTTATAACATTCCAATTCTATCCGCATTTTTATTAGGATTAATGACAGCAATTAGCCCTTGCCCTTTGGCAACAAATATTACTGCAACTGCTTTTATTTCTAAAAATATAACCAATAAAAAAATGGTTTTTTTAAGCGGAATTATCTATTCGCTTGGAAGAGGATTTAGTTACACACTTCTAGGTGTAATTTTCTATTTTGGAGCAAACCAATTCCATACCAAGAAATTTTTTATGGTAAACGGCGAGAAATTTCTAGGCCCATTATTAATTATTATTGGATTAATCATGTTAAACGTGATTAAATTAAATTTTTTAGGAAAATCTAATTTTACCGAAAAGCTAACCGATAAATTTAAAGACAAAGGACTGTTAGGCTCATTTTTAATAGGAGCAATTTTTGCTTTGGCATTCTGTCCGTATAGTGGCGTTCTCTATTTTGGTACATTAATACCAATGACTATTTCTAACAGTAAAGGATTGTATTTACCATTAATTTTTGCCTTTGGAACTGGTTTACCTGTTATATTATTTACCTATTTATTAGCATTTACCGCAGGAAAAGTTAGTTTATTTTATACGAAAATCGCTAAAATTGAAAAAATAATGCGTACCGTAGCTGGTATCGTCTTTGTCCTATCTGGCTTGTATTATGTAGCAATTTTTACAGGAATTTTGAATTAGAATTACTTCACAATAAAAACAGGAATTTCAATCAAGTGTCTTAATTTATTAATGGTAGCACCAAAAACAATGTCTTTAAACCATTGATGTCCGTGAGAGCCAACAATAATTAAATCAAACTGCGCCTCATTTGCTATTTTAGCAATTGCATTAGATGGTTTACCATAACCAATTTTAATTACAGCCTTATATCCTTTTTCTTCTAAATAATGTTTTACTTGTTGGAGCATTTCTAAATCTTGTTTGGTTTCGGCATCTTCCGAAGTTTCGTTCCATAATCTAGCAGTAGCCGATTCCACAATATGCACCAAATAATACGTAGTATCCTCATTTCCAAAAGACAAAGCCGAACTAATAATACGATTTTCCATACCAGAAAAATCTATAGCCAAACCAATTTTATGATAATGTACAGCATCTAATTCCTCCAAGTGTAAAGAGCCATGCAATTCTAAAGATTGGTCTTTTACCTTTTTTAAGATAGGCGTAAAAGCAGTATAAAGTAACAATAATAAAACGGCAATTACTACTGGAAAAACAATACCATAAAGTACAAATACGTTTATATCGGATTGTATCCAATTACCAACTTCGCCAAAAACCAATTTAATATTTAAACTAACAATAATAAGTACCACCAACCAAGAAAGTATTTTTGTAGGTAAAGAAATAACAAATTTTCCCATGTGTTTTTTATTACTCACAAAGTGAATCAGCGGTATGATAGCAAAACCGAGTTGCAAACTCAATACCACTTGACTAAAAATAAGCAAATTGCCAACATATTCTTTTCCCATGATTAGAATAACTAAGATGGCAGGTATTATGGCCAAAAGGCGTGTAATTAATCTTCGCATCCATGGCGAAATACGAATGTTTAAATAGCCTTCCATGACAATTTGTCCAGCCAAAGTACCTGTTAGTGTGGAGCTTTGTCCAGCAGCAATTAAAGCAACGGCAAATAATATTGGAGCTAGTTTAGTTCCTAAAATGGGTTCTAAAAATTTATAAGCATCTTCAATTTCTGCAATATGAAAATTACCTGTTTTATAGAATGCCGCAGCAGCCAAAATTAATATGGCAGCATTTACCAAAAAAGCTAAATTTAAGGCAATTACCGAATCAAAGAAATTAAATTTTATTGCCTGCTTAATCGATTTTTCATCTTTATTAAATTTTCTAGTTTGCACCAAAGCCGAATGCAAATATAAGTTGTGAGGCATTACGGTAGCACCAATAATACCAATGGCAATATACAAAGCAGTTTCGTTTGGTATACTTGGAATAAAACCACCCATAATTTCGCCAATATCAGGTTTAGCAATAAGCATTTCAACAAAAAATGAGGCACCAATAACAAATATTAATCCGATGATAAAAGCCTCCATTTTACGCATGCCTTTTCCGATAAGAAAAAAGATTAAAAATGTATCTAAAGCGGTAATAGAAACGCCCCAAAGCAAGTCGATGTTAAACAATAAATTTAATCCGATTGCCATCCCTAAAACTTCTGCTAAATCTGTAGCAATAATGGCTAGTTCTGCCAAAATATATAAGAAAAAATTCACTACAGAATTATAGGTCATTCTATTTGCCTGTGCTAAATCTAAACCAGCAACCAATCCGAGTCTTGCACTTAAACTTTGTAGCAAAAGTGCCATTAAATTACTCATTAATAATACCCAAATTAACGTATATCCGAACTGTGCACCACCAGCAATATCGGTTGCCCAATTTCCAGGGTCCATATAACCAACACTTACAATATATGCAGGTCCCATAAAAGCCAAAAACTTCCCTAAAATCGTTTTCTTTTTGGTAGTATCTATACTTTTATGTACTTCTCCTAAAGATTTACGTTCTTTTGCCATTAGCTTAAAATTATTTCTATATTCTTTGTGATATTTTTTGGTAAAACCATAATTTTATTTTGGTATTTGATTTCAATAAAATCAGTATAATTCTTTAAAACCGTAATTTCTTGTTGAATACTAATGGCATTGCGTTTACAAATTTCAAAAAAAGTAATGCTAGAACTATTTAATCGAATAATCATATATGTAGTATTCTCTAATGCTTCCGATAAGGTTATGGTATTTGCAATAACCGTAATTTTACCATTTGCATCTGGAATTGGGTCGCCATGTGGGTCAAATTTTGGATAATTTAAAAAAGCATCCATTTTTTTTAATAAAAAGTTAGATGTTTGGTGTTCTAATAATTCCGCTTCGTGATGAATTTCTTCTAAGGATAAATTGAGCGTGTTATATAAAAAAAGTTCCCATAAACGATGCTTTCTAATAACAGATAAAGCCAATTTATTTCCTTTTGGAGTCAAACTCAGTGTCTTGTATCGTTTGTAATTTACATATTCTTTTTTAGATAACTTCTGTGCCATATCGGTTACTGCAGCATTAGAAATTTGTAATATTTCTGCAACAGCACTTGTTTTTGCTGATGCCTTTTCATTAAGTGCATATATGCTTTTTACAAAATTTTCGATAGATACAGACATGTTTTTAAGACATTTAAA